>NZ_JBHVIV010000139.1:0-15486 GCF_042799475.1 Kitasatospora sp. NPDC057692
CCCCTAAGCCCCGAAATATGCAGACGGGTCTACTTTGGCGGCTGGGTGTTGTGGTAAGTCGGCCCGCCCGACTTCCCACTCCACAGGGCCAGCCACCACGCGCCACCGCCGGACGCCACACCGCCCCTGCGACCCGGCCCGCTCCCGCGCCCCGGACATCAGCTGGAGCGAAAAGTCGGCGGGCCCGACTTCCCACTCCACAGGGCCGCCGCCGCGCGCCGCGCCCGGGGCGGCGCGCGGCGGAATATGCAGACCGGTCTACTGAATCGGCCCGGGCGTGCCGCCCGGGCCGGGAGCGTGGGAGCAGGAAGTCGACCGGGCCGACTTCCTGCTCCCGGGGTTCTGTAGACCGGTCTGCATATTCCTAGGCGCCCGTCCGCTCCGCCGCGGCGGAGCGGACGTCGTTCCAGGCGGCGGAGAGGGCGCCCGCCACGTCCAGGGCGGTGACGGGGGCGCCGGGTGTGCCGGCGATGTGGCGGGCGGCGAGGCCGTGCAGGTAGGCGGCCACCGAGGCCGCGTCCAGGGGGGAGCGGCCCGCGGCGAGCAGCGAGCCGGCCAGGCCGGCCAGGACGTCCCCGCTGCCCGCGGTCGCCAGCCAGGAGGTGCCGGTCGGATTCACCCGCACGGCCCCGCCCGGATCGGCGACCACCGTGGTCGAGCCCTTCAGCAGCACCGTCGCCCGGTACGCCGCCGCGAGCCGCCGCGCCGTGCCCAGCCGGGCGGCCGCCAACTCGTCGGCGGCCGGCGGCCGGGCGTCCGCACCGCCGTCCGCACCGCCCGCCGCCCCGGCGAGCAGCCGGGCCGCCTCCCCCGTGTGCGGGGTGAGCAGCGTCGGCGCCGTCCGCCCCGCCAGCGCGCCCGGCCCCAGCCGGGCCAGCTCGGTCAGCCCGTCCGCGTCCACCAGCACCGGCACATCGGCGGCCAGCGCCTCCGCGAGCGCCCGCTCGGCCCCCTCGCCGCCGCCCGGCCCGACCACCCACGCCTGCACCCGCCCCGCCCCAGCCGGGCCGCCCTCGGTGACCAGCGCCTCCGGGAACCGCCGCACCACCTCCTCGGCCGCCGTCCCGACGTACCGCACCGCGCCCGCGCCCCCGCGCAGCGCCCCGGCGACCGCGAGCAGCGCCGCCCCCGGGTAGCGCGCCGACCCTGCCGCCACCCCGACCACCCCGCGCCGGTACTTGTCGCTCTCCGCCCCCGGCACCGGCAGCAGCCCGGCCACGTCCGCGTGCTGCAGCGCCACGACCCCGGCCTCCGGCAGCTCCAGCCCGATCCCCACCAGCTGCACCGCCCCGGCGTACGACGCGCCCGGATCGATCAGCAGCCCGGGCTTGTACGTCCCGAAGCAGACCGTCACATCCGCCCGCAGCGCCGCACCCGCGACCTCACCGGTGTCCGCGTCCACCCCGCTGGGCACGTCGACGGCCACCACCACCCCCGCCCGCCCGGCCCGCGCGTACGGCCGCGCCTCCGGCCGCAGCCCGCCCTTCCCGCCGATGCCGACGATGCCGTCCAGCACCAGGTCCGCGCGCGAGAAGTCGGCCAGGCCGACCTCCTGCTCCAGCACCACCCGCCCGCCCGCCGCCCGCAGCGCCGCGAGCCCCGCGGCATGCGCCCGCGAGGGGGCCAGCAGCACCGCCGACACCCGCGCCCCGCGCCGCGCCAGCGCCGCACCGGCGTACAGCGCGTCACCCCCGTTGTCCCCGCTGCCCGCCAGCACCACCACCCGGCTGCCGTACACCCGCCCACGACGGCGGGTCAGCAGCCGCGCACAGGTCGCGGCGAGCCCGACGGCGGCCCGCTGCATCAGCGCCCCCTCGGGGAGCCGGGCCATCAGCGCGGCCTCGGCGGCACGGACCTGGTCGACACGGTGGGCACTGCGCATGGCGGGCTCTCCCCCACACTCGGCGGCAAGACGGCAACTACCGCCGACGCTAGCCGACCCGCCCGCCCCGTTCCCGCCCGCACCGCTCCCGTCCACGCGCGAAACGGGGCCCCCGCGGGAGGACGCAGCCACCGCGGGGGCCCCGGGACGGAGCGGGACGGGATTACTCGACGGTGACGGACTTGGCGAGGTTGCGGGGCTGGTCGACCTCGTGGCCCTTGGCCGTGGCGAGCTCGCAGGCGAAGACCTGGAGCGGCACGGTGGAGACCAGCGGCTGGAGCAGGGTCGGCGTGACCGGGATGCGGATCAGGTGGTCGGCGTAGGGGACGACCGCCTCGTCGCCCTCCTCCGCGATCACGATGGTCCGCGCACCGCGGGCCCGGATCTCCTGGATGTTGGACACGATCTTGTCGTGCAGGATCGAGCGCCCGCGCGGCGACGGCACGACGACCACGACCGGCAGACCCTCCTCGATCAGCGCGATCGGCCCGTGCTTCAGCTCGCCGGCCGCGAAGCCCTCGGCGTGCATGTAGGCGAGCTCCTTGAGCTTGAGCGCGCCCTCCAGCGCCACCGGGAAGCCGACGTGCCGGCCCAGGAACAGCACCGAGCGCGCGTCCGCCAGGGAGCGGGCCAGCTCGCGCACCGGCTCCATGGTCTCCAGCACCTGCTCGACCTGCTTCGGCGCGTCGCCGAGCTCCTTGATGACGGCGAGGATCTCGTCGCCCCACTTGGTGCCGCGCACCTGGCCCAGGTACAGCGCCACCAGGTAGCAGGCGACCAGCTGGGTCAGGAACGCCTTGGTGGAGGCGACGGCCACCTCCGGGCCGGCGTGGGTGTACAGCACCGCGTCCGACTCGCGCGGGATGGTCGAGCCGTTGGTGTTGCAGATCGCCAGCACCTTGGCGCCCTGCTCGCGCGCGTGCCGCAGCGCCATCAGGGTGTCCATGGTCTCGCCGGACTGCGAGATGGCGATGACCAGCGTGCCCGGCCCCATGATCGGGTCGCGGTAGCGGAACTCCGAGGCGACCTCCACCTCGCACGGGATCCGGGTCCAGTGCTCGATCGCGTACTTGGCGATCATGCCCGCGTGGAACGCGGTGCCGCAGGCGACGATGACGACCTTGTCGACCGCGCGCAGGTCGGCGTCGGACATCCGCAGCTCGTCGAGGGTGAGCCGGCCGTCGGCGCCGATCCGGCCGAGCAGGGTGTCGGCGACGGCCTTCGGCTGCTCGGCGATCTCCTTGAGCATGAAGTAGTCGTAGCCGCCCTTCTCGGCGGCCGAGGCGTCCCAGTCGACGTGGTACTCGCGCACGTCGGCGGGGGTGCCGTCGAAGTTCGTCACCGTCACGCCGCTCCGGCGCAGCTCGACGACCTGGTCCTGGCCCAGCTCGATCGCCTCGCGGGTGTGCGCGATGAACGCGGCGACGTCGGAGGCGAGGAAGTTCTCGCCCTCGCCGCGCCCGACCACCAGCGGCGAGTTGCGGCGGGCGCCGACCACCACGTCCGGGGCGTCGGCGTGCACCGCGACCAGGGTGAAGGCACCCTCCAGCCGGCGGCAGACCGCCCGCATGGCCTCGGCCAGGTCGCCCCGGTACTCCTCGCCGAGCAGGTGCGCGACGACCTCGGTGTCGGTCTCCGAGCGCAGCGTGTGTCCGCGCTCGGCCAGCTCGGCCCGGAGCTGGGCGAAGTTCTCGATGATGCCGTTGTGGACGACCGCCACCCGGGCGGCGTCGTCCAGATGGGGGTGGGCGTTGGCGTCCGTCGGGCCGCCGTGGGTGGCCCAGCGGGTGTGGCCGATGCCGGTGGTGCCGCCGGGAAGAGGGGTCTCGGCGAGCGACTTCTCCAGGTTCGCGAGCTTGCCGGCCCGCTTGTCGGTGGCCAGGCTCCACTGCCCGTCGGAGCCCTGCACCTGCACCGCGACACCGGCCGAGTCGTAACCCCGGTACTCCAGTCGCTGCAGGCCTGCGATTACTACGTCAAGGGCGGGCTGGGAGCCCACGTATCCAACAATTCCGCACATGCGTGCCAGCATAAGGGCGCTCCGAACACCCCATTCGCACGGTTCGCCCGCAGGCCGTGACCGACACCACAACCACCCCGAACGGCGCTACGGCCCACAATGGAGCATGTGCTGACCGAACTCTGTACGCGGGGCGACACCCCGCCCGGCCCGTCACCGTCCCCCTACGTGGACCTCAGCCGGGCCGAGTGGAGCGCGCTGCGCGAGCGTACGCCGCTGCCGCTGACCGCCGAGGAGGTGGAACGGCTGCGCGGGCTCGGCACCGCCCTCGACCTCGACGAGGTGCGGGACGTCTACCTGCCGCTCTCCCGGCTGCTGAACCTCTACATCCACGCCACGCACGAGCTGCGCGGCGCCCTCGGCACCTTCCTGGACACCCCGGACACCGAGCGCACCCGCACGCCGTTCATCATCGGCGTGGCCGGCTCGGTCGCCGTCGGCAAGTCCACCACCGCCCGCCTGCTGCAGGCGCTGCTGGCCCGCTGGCCGGAGCACCCCCGGGTCGAACTGGTCACCACCGACGGCTTCCTGCTGCCCAACGCCGAGCTGCGCCGGCGCGGCCTGATGGCGCGCAAGGGCTTCCCCGAGTCCTACGACCGCCGGGCGCTGACGCGCTTCGTCGCGGACGTGAAGGCCGGCAAGGAGCGGGTCACCGCGCCGGTCTACTCCCACCTGGTGTACGACATCGTGCCGGAGCAGCGGCTCACCGTGGAGCGCCCGGACATCCTCATCGTCGAGGGCCTGAACGTCCTCCAGCCGGCCCTGCCCGGCACCGACGGCCGCACCCGCCTGGCGGTGGCCGACTACTTCGACTTCTCCATCTACGTCGACGCCCGCACCGACGACATCGAGAGCTGGTACCTGGACCGGTTCCGCAAGCTGCGGCGGACCGCCTTCCAGGACCCGAACTCCTACTTCCGCCGCTTCACCGAGGTGCCGGAGGAGGAGGCGATGGAGTACGGCCGCCAGGTCTGGCGCACCATCAACCGGCCCAACCTGCTGGAGAACGTGCTGCCGACCCGCGGCCGGGCCACCCTGGTCCTGCAGAAGGGCCCGGACCACAAGGTCCGCCGGGCACTGCTGCGCAAGCTCTGAGCGGACGACGGCGGGGCCCCGCCGCGCGCGTGCGCGACGGGGCCCCGCCGTTGCGGGACCGGTCAGCCCAGGTAGGTGCGGACCGCCGCGGCCAGCGTCTCCGCGACGGACTGCGCCTGCACCTCGTCGGCCGCCTCGACCATCACCCGGACGAGCGGCTCGGTGCCCGAGGACCGCAGCAGGACCCGGCCGGTCGCGCCCAGCTCGGCCTCGGCCGCGGAGACCGCGGCGGACAGCTCCACGCAGGTCGAGACCCGGGCCTTGTCGACGCCCTTGACGTTGATCAGCACCTGCGGCAGCCGGGTCATCACGGCGGCCAGGTCGGCCAGCGGCTGCTTGGTCGCCGCCAGCCGGGCGCCCAGCATCAGACCGGTCAGCGTGCCGTCACCGGTGGTCGCGTGGTCCAGCAGGATGACGTGGCCGGACTGCTCGCCGCCCAGCGCGAAGCCGTGCTCCTTCATCGCCTCCAGCACGTACCGGTCGCCGACGGCGGTCTCCACGAGGTCGACGCCCTCGCGCTCCATGGCCAGCTTGAAGCCCAGGTTGGACATCACGGTGGCGACCGCGGTGTTGCGGCGCAGCGTGCCGGCCTCCTTCATGGCGACGGCCAGGATCGCGATGATCTGGTCGCCGTCGACCTCGTTGCCCTCCGCGTCGGCGGCCAGGCAGCGGTCGGCGTCGCCGTCCAGGGCGATGCCGAGGTCGGCCGCGTGCTCGCGCATGGCGACCCGCAGCCGGTCCAGGTGGGTGGAGCCGACGCCGTCGTTGATGTTCAGGCCGGTGGGCTCGGCGCCCAGGGTGTGCACGACCTCGGCACCGGCCCGGGCGAAGGCCTCGGGGGCGACGTAGGCGGCCGCGCCGTGCGCGCCGTCGATGACGACCCGGATGCCGTCCAGGCGGTTGGGCAGCACGCCGATGAGGTGGGCGACGTACTTGTCGAAGCCCTCGGTGTACTCGCGGACCCGGCCGACGGCCGCGCCGGTCGGGCGGTTCCACTCCTCGCCGCCCGCCGCGTGCTTGCGGTAGTGGGCCTCGATCGCGTCCTCGATCCGGTCGTCCAGCTTGTGGCCGCCGCGGGCGAGGAACTTGATGCCGTTGTCCGGCATGGCGTTGTGGCTGGCGGAGAGCATCACACCGAAGTCGGCGCCGAGCGCACCGGTGAGGTACGCCACCGCCGGGGTGGGCAGCACGCCGACCCTCAGGACGTCGACACCCGCGCTGGCCAGGCCGGCGATGACCGCGGCCTCCAGGAACTCGCCCGAGGCGCGCGGGTCGCGGCCGACCACCGCGACCGGCCGGTGGCCGTCGAAGGCCCCCGCCTCACCGAGCACGTGCGCCGCCGCGACCGACAGGCCGAGCGCCAGCTCCGCCGTCAGCTTCTCGTTGGCCACACCGCGCACGCCGTCCGTACCGAAGAGTCGTCCCACTGTCCCGTCCTCCATCGCCGCAATGCCTTGCAGTGAATCCGATCGAATCCCCGGGCTCCGCACAATGGCCGGGGAACACAACGCCCCGGAGTACACGGGGTACTCCGGGGCGTGTAGAGCGCATCCGGGGGCGTGCACCACCAGGGCGGTACGCACCCCCGGGGGCACAATTAGCGCTTGCTGTACTGCGGCGCCTTGCGGGCCTTCTTCAGACCGGCCTTCTTGCGCTCGACGGCGCGGGCGTCACGGGTCAGGAAGCCGGCCTTCTTGAGGGCGCCGCGGTTGTTGTCCACGTCGGCCTCGTTCAGGGCGCGGGCCACGCCGAGGCGCAGCGCGTAGGCCTGACCGGACACGCCGCCGCCGCTGATGCGGGCGACGACGTCGTAACGGCCGTCCAGCTCGAGGAGCTTGAAGGGCTCGTTCACGGTCTGCTGGTGCACCTTGTTGGGGAAGTAGCCCTCAAGGGTGCGGCCGTTGATCTTCCACTGGCCGGTGCCGGGGACGATGCGCACGCGGGCGATCGCCTCCTTGCGACGGCCGAGGCCGGCGCCGGGGACGGCCTCGCCGAAGCGGCCGGCCAGGGACTCGGAGGTGTAGCTCTCCTCGGAGGTGTACTCGCCCTCGACGACGGTCTCGTCGAAGTCGACCTCAAGGGTTTCGGTGGTCTCGGCCACGGTGTTCCTCAGCTCTTTTCAGTGATGGGGGGCTTGGTGGCCGGAATTACTGCGCGACCTGGGTGATCTCGAACGGCACCGGCTGCTGGGCAGCGTGCGGGTGCTGGTCGCCCGAGTAGACCTTCAGCTTGGAGAGCATCTGACGACCCAGGCTGTTCTTGGGGATCATGCCCTTGATGGCCTTCTCGACGGCCTTCTCCGGGTTGTTGGCCAGGAGGTCGTCGTAGCGGACCGAGCGGAGACCGCCCGGGAAGCCGCTGTGGCGGTACGCCAGCTTCTGGGTCTTCTTGTTACCCGACAGGTGCACCTTGTCCGCGTTGATGATGATGACGAAGTCACCAGTGTCAACGTGCGGCGCGTAGATCGCCTTGTGCTTGCCCCGGAGGAGGTTGGCGGCCTGGGAGGCCAGGCGGCCGAGCACGACGTCGGTCGCGTCGATGACGTGCCACTGACGCTGGACGTCGCCGGGCTTGGGGCTGTACGTACGCACGGTCGTAGCCTTCGCTTTTCAGTGAGTGAGTCCTGACAGGAGCACCTGGAGGAGGGATCAGCCTGGCCGCCTTGGACGCAATTCAAGGGGGAGCCGCTGGTCGTCGACCTGATGTCTCCGGCGTACCGACCTCTCACGTGAGATAGAGCGAGCCAATACGCACATCAAGCGCCCAGGTTACCGGGAGGCGGGGGGACGGTCAAAATCGCCCGACGATCCGCCCTCAGCGGTCCCGTTCGACCCGGGTGACGTCCCAGACCGGCTCGGCGGACTCGTAGACCCGGCCGTCGGCCCCGAACACCAGGAAGCGGTCGAAGGTCTTCGCGAACCAGCGGTCGTGCGTCACGCACATCACGGTGCCGTCGAAGGCCTCCAGACCGGCCTGCAGCGCCTCGGCGCTCTCCAGGTCCAGGTTGTCGGTCGGCTCGTCGAGCAGCAGCGCGGTGACGCCGGACAGCTCCAGCTTGAGGATCATCAGCCGGGCCTGCTGCCCGCCGGAGAGCGACTCGAACTTCTGCTCCTCCTGCCGGTCCAGCTCGTAGCGGCGCAGCGCGCCCATCGCGGCGCCGCGGCTGAGCGCGTGCTCCTCCTCCACGATCGAGCGGACCGTGCGGCCGAGCAGCTCCGGGTGGGCGTGGGTCTGCCGGAAGTGGCCGGGCACCACCCGGGCGCCGAGCTTCCAGGCACCGGTGTGGGCGACCGTCTCGTCGCCGGCGAGCAGCCGCAGCAGGTGCGACTTGCCGGCGCCGTTGGCCCCGAGCACGCCGATCCGCTCGCCGTAGAAGACCTCCAGGTCGAAGGGCTGCATCAGACCGGTGAGCTCCAGCCGCTCCATGGTGAAGGCCCGCACACCGGTGCGCCCGCCCTTGAGCCGCATGGTGATGCTCTGCTCGCGCGGCGGCGCCTCCGGCGGCCCGGCGTCCTCGAACTTCTTGAGCCTGGTCTGCGCGGCGGAGTACCGGGAGGCCATCTCGTGGCTGACCGCGGCGGCCTGGCGCAGGGTGACGACCAGCTTCTTGAGCTTGGCGTGCTCCTCGTCCCAGCGGCGGCGCAGCTCCTCGAAGCGCTCGAAGCGGGCCTTGCGGGCCTCGTGGAAGGTGTCGAAGCCACCGCCGTGCACCCAGACGCTGGAGCCGGCCGCGCCGGACTCGACGCTGATGATCTTCTCGGCGGTGCGGGAGAGCAGCTCGCGGTCGTGCGAGATGAAGAGCACCGTCTTCGAGGTGGCCCTGATGGCCTCCTCCAGCCAGCGCTTGCCCGGGACGTCCAGGTAGTTGTCCGGCTCGTCGAGGAGCAGCACCTCCTCGGGGCCGCGCAGCAGCGCCTCCAGGACGAGCCGCTTCTGCTCACCGCCGGAGAGCGTGTTCAGACCGCGCCACTGGGCCTTGTCGAAGGGCACGCCGAGGGCCGCCATGGTGCAGACGTCCCAGTCGGTCTCGTAGTCGTAGCCGCCGACGTCGGCCCAGTCGGAGAGCGCCTGGGCGTACGCCATCTGGGTCTTCTCGTCGTCCTGGGCGATCATCGCCAGCTCGGCGGCGTCGACCGCGCGGGCGGCCTTGGCGATCCGCTCGGGGGCGACCGAGACCAGCAGGTCGCGCACCGAGGCGTCGGAGGGCAGCGGGGCCGGGCCCTGCCGGTCCTCGTCGGGCTGCCTGCCCTCACGGCCGGTGGTGCCGACGAACTGGCGCATCACGCCGAGCCCGCCGCTGATCGTCACCGAGCCGCCGTGCGGCTGGAGGTCGCCCGCGATCATGCGCAGCAGGGTGGTCTTGCCGGCGCCGTTGGCGCCGACCAGCGCGACCGCCGCGCCCTCCCCCACCCGGAAGGACGCGTCGTCGAACAGCACCCGCCCGTCCGGCAGGTAGTACTCCAGGTGCGAAATCTCGACGTGTCCCATGAGGGCGATTGTCCCAAGCCGCCGCCCCGGACCAAAACCGATTAATCGACGCCCGGCTCCGGAGCCCCGGCGAGGGCGGCGGCGCCCGGCAGGGTGCGCATCCGGCGCGCGGCCCGGCTGCGCTCGCCGAGCAGGTCGTCGGCCGGGTAGCCGACCTCCTCCAGCGTCAGCCCGTACGGCCGGATCACGTTGACGGCGGAGTTGCGCACCCCGCCGGCCAGCACCTCGCCGGGGAACTCCACCGGCCGGTGGCCGTCGCCGACCAGCAGCATCGCGCCGACCAGTGCCCGCACCATGTTGTGGCAGAAGGCGTCGGCCCGGACGGTGGCGACCGCGAGCGAGCCCTCCTGGGCGGCGTAGGCGTCGACCGGGACGCGGTCCCAGCGCAGCTCCAGCAGGGTGCGGATGGTGGTGGCGCCCTCGCGCTTCTTGCAGTACGCGGCGAAGTCGTGCTCGCCGAGCAGCAGCCGCGCGGCGGCGTTCATCCGCTCCAGGTCGAGCGGCCGGTCGTGCCAGAGCACATGGCCGCGCAGCAGCGGGTCGACGCCGCCGGGGTGGTCGGCGACCCGGTAGGCGTACCGGCGCCAGATCGCCGAGAAGCGGGCGTCGAAGCCGGCCGGGGCCTCGGCCGCCCGGTAGATCCGGACGTCGCCGGGCAGCCGCCCGGCGAGCCGGCGGAGCAGCTTCTCGCCGTGCTGGGCCCAGAGCCCGACCGGCAGGTCGACGTGGGCGACCTGGCCGCGGGCGTGCACGCCGGCGTCGGTGCGCCCGGCCACGGTGAGCGGGAAGAGCTCGGAGCTGCGGGTGACGACCTGCAGGGCGGTCTCGATCTCCTCCTGGACCGTCCGGCGGCCGCCCTTCTGGCGGGCCCAGCCCGAGAAGTCGGCGCCGTGGTAGGCGAGGTCGAGCCGGATCCGGACGTACCCGTCCGCCGGGCCGTCCTTGACCGGCGGCCGCTCGGCGCAATCGTTGACCACTGCTCTCCACTCCCTGGACATGAGGAACGGGCCCGCTCCCCCACGGATGGGGAAGCGGGCCCGCGGCACACCTAACGGTGTCAGGCCTGCTCGGCGGCCTCGGCCTCGTCGGCCTTGGTCTCGGTGGCCTCGACCTTGGCGTCGGCCTCCTTGACGGCACGCTTGGTGGCGGCCTCGGCCTCGCCGACGGCGGTCTGCGCGACGGTCAGCGCCTCGACCAGCTCGATCACGGCCATCGGGGCGTTGTCGCCACGACGGGGACCGATCTTGGTGATGCGGGTGTAGCCACCCGGGCGGTTCTCGTAGCGCGGCGCGATCTCGGTGAAGAGGGTGTGCAGCACCGACACGTCGGTGATGGTCTTGCGCACCAGGCGACGGTTGTGGATGTCGCCCTTCTTCGCCTTGGTGATCAGCTTCTCCGCCAGCGGGCGCATCCGACGGGCCTTGGCCTCGGTCGTGGTGATGCGGCCGTACTGGAACAGCTCCCGGCACAGACCGGCGAGCAGCAGCGGCTCGTGGTGCGGGCCGCCGCCGAGGCGGGCACCCTTGGTGGGACGCGGCATGGAATGACTCCTCGTATCTCCGACCGCGGCCGTACCAGGTACCGCGGCGGGCGTACGGGCACGGTGCCCGGACGACTTTCATGATGCCGGGGGCGGCTCCGGAGAACCGCCCCCGCCAGCAAATCTCTAGTACTGCTCGGTCTCCGCGTAACCCGCGTCGTCCAGGTCGTCGGCGCCGAAGGCGTCGGCGGCGGCGGTCGGGTCGAACCCGGGCGGGCTGTCCTTGAGGGCCAGGCCCATGCCGGCCAGCTTCGCCTTGACCTCGTCGATCGACTTCGCACCGAAGTTGCGGATGTCGAGCAGGTCGGCCTCGGAGCGGGCGACGAGCTCACCCACGGTGTGGATGCCCTCGCGCTTGAGGCAGTTGTAGGAGCGGACCGTGAGCTCAAGCTCCTCGATCGGCAGCGCCAGGTCGGCGGCCAGGGCGGCGTCCGTCGGGGACGGGCCCATGTCGATGCCCTCGGCGTCGATGTTCAGCTCGCGGGCGAGGCCGAACAGCTCCACCAGGGTCTTGCCGGCCGAGGCCATGGCGTCGCGCGGACGCATGGCGGGCTTGGTCTCGACGTCGACGATCAGCTTGTCGAAGTCGGTCCGCTGCTCGACACGGGTGGCCTCGACCTTGTAGGTGACCTTCAGCACGGGGCTGTAGATCGAGTCGACCGGGATGCGGCCGATCTCCTGGCCGGAGGCCTTGTTCTGCACGGCGGAGACGTAGCCGCGACCGCGCTCGACGGTCAGCTCCATCTCCAGCTTGCCCTTGCCGTTCAGGGTGGCGAGGACCAGCTCGGGGTTGTGCACCTCGACACCGGCCGGCGGCGCGATGTCGGCGGCGGTGACCACACCCGGGCCCTGCTTGCGCAGGTACATCACGACCGGCTCGTCGTGCTCCGAGGAGACGACCAGCTGCTTGATGTTGAGGATGAGGTCGGTGACGTCCTCCTTGACGCCCGGCACGGTGGTGAACTCGTGCAGGACGCCGTCGATGCGGATGCTGGTGACAGCGGCACCCGGGATCGACGACAGGAGCGTGCGGCGCAGGGAGTTGCCGAGGGTGTAGCCGAAGCCCGGCTCGAGCGGCTCGATCACGAACCGCGAGCGGAACTCGTCGACGACCTCTTCGGTCAGCGAGGGACGCTGAGCGATCAGCATGTTTTCAGATCCTCCAGTGATCTTCGGCACCCACTATTTGATGCCGAACAGAACCAGCGTACGGGGTCCCGCGCGAAGAACTGAATCGAACGCGTGGGACCCCGTACGAGGTTTACAGCAGGTACTGCGTGCCCGAAGGCGCCGGGTCAGACGCGGCGGCGCTTCGGCGGACGGCAGCCGTTGTGCGGGGTGGGGGTGACGTCCTGGATCGAGCCGACCTCCAGGCCGGTGGCCTGGAGCGAGCGGATCGCGGTCTCGCGGCCGGAGCCCGGACCCTTCACGAAGACGTCAACCTTGCGCATGCCGTGCTCCTGCGCGCGACGGGCAGCGGCCTCGGCGGCCATCTGCGCGGCGAACGGGGTGGACTTGCGCGAGCCCTTGAAGCCGACGTGGCCGGCGGAGGCCCAGGAGATCACGTTGCCCGACGGGTCGGTGATCGAAACGATGGTGTTGTTGAACGTGCTCTTGATGTGCGCGTGGCCGTGAGCGACGTTCTTCTTTTCCTTGCGGCGGATCTTCTTCGCGCCGGCAGCCTGACGACCCTTGGGGGGCATAAGTCTGTTCTCCTACTGAGGTGGTCGGTCCGCTGACCCGCGGGCCGGAGGGATGTCCGGTTACGGGACGGACTACTTCTTGCCCGGCTTCTTCTTACCGGCGATCGCGCGACGCGGGCCCTTGCGGGTACGCGCGTTGGTGTGGGTGCGCTGGCCGCGGACCGGCAGGCCGCGGCGGTGGCGCAGACCCTCGTAGCAGCCGATCTCGACCTTGCGGCGGATGTCCGCGGCGACCTCGCGGCGGAGGTCACCCTCGACCGTGAAGTTGGCGTCGATGTACTGGCTCAGCTTGACCAGGTCGTCCTCGGCGATGTCGCGAACGCGGACATCCGGGTTGACGCCGGTCTCGGCGAGGGTCTGCTGGGCGCGGGTACGGCCGATGCCGTACACGTAGGTGAGGGCGATCTCGATCCGCTTCTCACGGGGGAGATCAACGCCGGCGAGGCGTGCCATTCATGGCTCCTGTGGTTCTTCAGAGGTCTGGCGTGCCACCTACTCCGACACCTCACGGTGAGGGAGCCCCGGCCTCTGACCGGGGGCGGCAGTCCGTCCCTGGGACGGATCGGGTGGCCCGCTTATGACGTTTTCGCGTCGCGCGAAGTACTACGAGAAATGCTGGGGCGAGATCAGCCCTGGCGCTGCTTGTGGCGCAGGTTGTCGCAGATCACCATGACCCGGCCGTGACGGCGGATCACCTTGCACTTGTCGCAGATCTTCTTGACGCTCGGCTTGACCTTCATGTTCAGGTTCTCCGGGTCTAGATCTGACGTTCTTACTTGTAGCGGTAGACGATCCGGCCGCGCGTGAGGTCGTAGGGGCTGAGCTCCACCACGACCCGGTCGTCCGGCAGGATGCGGATGTAGTGCATGCGCATCTTGCCACTGATGTGCGCGAGGACCTTGTGACCGTTCTGCAGCTCGACCTTGAACATCGCGTTCGGAAGAGACTCGATCACGGTGCCCTCGATCTCAATGGCGCCTTGCTTCTTAGCCATGAACTGCGAGATCCACCTTCCGGGACCGGCTACCGTATGCGGAACGCTCGTGCGAACCTGGGTCCACCCCGACCCCGACGAGGGGGAAGAGGGCGTGCTGGAGCACGCTACGAGTGAGCCGACGGTCCATCCTACGCCAGCGCGCAGGATGGACCAAAACGGGGGTACCCGATCAGCGGGCCGCCGCAGCGGCCAGCGGATCGACGTGAGCGGTGCAGGCCGAGCAGCGACGGGCGGCCTCGGGGATCTCGGTCAGGCACTCGGGGCACGGGCGCATCGGGGTCTTCGGCTTCTTCGGCATGTAGCGCGCGGTGGCCTTGGTCACCGGCAGGACGACGCAGAAGTACAGCACGGCCGCGGTCATCAGGAACGCGATCAGCACGTTGAGGAACTGCCCGTACGGGAAGGTCACGCCGGCGATCGTCGCCTTGTAGGAGCCGAAGTCGCCCGCCGCGCCGACCACCACGCCCACCAGCGGGGTGAGGAAGGCGGAAACGAAGCCGGTGACCACCGCGGTGAACGCGGCGCCGATCACCACACCGACCGCCATGTCGACGACGTTGCCGCGCATCATGAAGTCGCGGAATCCCTTGAGCACTGCTCTCTCCTGCCGCTCGAAGCCACTACCGGCGCATAAAAATAGGACAAAAGCCCTGGAAGTCCAAACCCCCAGGGCTCTGATCCCTTGTCAGCAGCGGAAGTTGGCTGCTCCGGGCGGTTGCGGCGGACTACGCCAGCGGGTCCGGCGCGGCCGTCACACCCAGCTTGGCGAGCATCTCCCGGCCGCCGTCGAAGGCGGTCAGCACCACCGGGCCCTGCTCGGTGACGGCCACCGAGTGCTCCCAGTGCGAGGCCCAGGTCCCGTCGTTGGTGACGACGGTCCAGTCGTCCTCCAGCACGGCCGTGTGCGGGGTGCCCAGCGAGACCATCGGCTCGATCGCCAGCACGGTGCCGGGGATCAGCTTCGGGCCCTTGCCGCGGCCGCGCTCGACGTAGTTCAGCACGTGCGGCTCCATGTGCATCGCGGTGCCGATGCCGTGGCCGCCGTAGCCCTCGGTGATGCCCCACTTGCCCTTGGGCGGCAGCGGCTGGCGGCGGATGAAGCCCTCGATCGCCTTGGAGACGTCGACCAGGCGGTTGCCCTTCTTCATCTGCGCGATGCCGGCCCACATCGAGCCCTCGGTGACCCGGCTCAGCATCTCCACCTCGGGGGCGACCGTGCCGACCGCGACGGTGATCGCCGCGTCGCCGTGCCAGCCGTCCAGGATCGCGCCGCAGTCGATCGAGATGAGGTCGCCCTCCTGCAGCACCCGCTCACCGGGGATGCCATGCACGACCTCGTTGTTCACCGAGGCGCAGATCACGCCCGGGAACCAGAGGCCGCCGTGATGGGCCCGGAAGTTCGAAGTGGCGCCGTGGTCGGTGATGACCTTGTCGGCGATGTCGTTGAGCTCCTGGGTGGTGATTCCCGGGGCGACCGCCTCGCGGCACGCCTTGAGCGCCTCGGCGACGACCAGCCCGGCCGCTCGCATCTTCGCGATCTGCTCGGGGGTCTTGATCTCCACCATCTGGTCACGCCTTCCTTGGGTTCCCGCCCGGTCCTTGCCGGGCGGCCGTGCACTCGTTCCACCGTACGACGCCGTACGGCCGCGGGAAAAGGCGCGGGGCCGGGGCAGCGCCCCGGGGGCGCGCTGTGGGTCCCCGTCCGCCGTGCCGCGGGCCGGGGTCGGGGGGGTGAGGCCCGGCGGCGGGGGGGGGGCGGTG
>NZ_JBHVIV010000140.1:0-15236 GCF_042799475.1 Kitasatospora sp. NPDC057692
GGCGTTGCCGGTGCCGCCGCTGCTGGTGATGGTCAGCGTCTTGACGCCGGCCGGCAGGTTGACGAAGTGGTAGCTGTAGTTGCCGGTGGTGGCGGTCAGGTTGTCACGGCGGCAGTTGTTGTCGAACTGACGGGTGTCGGGGATGGTGCAGAGCGGGGTGGTCGGGGTGACCGGGCCGGTGGGGGCCTCCGGCAGCGGGCCGCAGTCGTTGGTGGCGCACTTGGTCAGCCAGGCGTCGAAGCCGGCGTCGTAGCGGGTGCCGATGTCCTGCTTCAGGATGGTGCGGGCGCCGTTGAAGTCGCCGGCGCGGTACTTGGTGAGGACCGCGTCGATGTCGGAGCGGTGCTCCTGGAGCATGTAGCGGACGGCGAGCCAGCCCCAGCGGTAGACCCGGTTGGAGTTCTCGTCGGCGTCGGCGGTCTGGCCGTAGACGGTGTCGAACAGCTCGCTGAGCTTGTAGGTCTTCTTGCCGGCCTCGGTGATCGCGTCGGCGTTGCGCTCGCCCCGGTAGCCGTAGGAGATGTTCTCCGCGATGCCCTCGACCCACCAGATGGTCGGGGTGGTCTGGCTGGCCTCGAAGTCGCCGGCCATGTTGTAGCGGCCGTCGAGGTAGTGGGTGTACTCGTGGTTGAGGTTCCAGATCGAGAACGACGGCCGCAGCCAGGAGGCCTCGTGGGCGATGAAGCGGGCCTGGTTGCCCGGCTTGCTCGGGTCGCCCTCCTCGTACATGCCGCCGTTGTCGACGTCGATGTCGTAGAAGGCCCAGGCGTACAGCGAGTACTGGTCGTAGTCGTCGAAGGCGACGACCTCCAGGTTGGTGTTCACGTCGCCGGGGATGGCGCCCTTGTCACCGATGATCTTGTGGAAGTAGGCGTCCTGGTTGATCAGGCTGGTGCAGGTGGAGTCCAGCTGACCGGGGGACATGTCCTGGGCCTTGATCTTCAGGCCGTCGTTGCAGACGCGCTGGATCGGCAGGATCACCGGCATGAGGCGGGTGCTCAGGTCGCAGATGCCGTAGGCGGCGCAGTTGCCCTTGTCGAACTGGCGGGTGGCCCAGCCCAGGTTCATGGTGATCGGGGCGGTGGGGCCGACGTTCGGGTAGCGGTTGATCAGGTCCTTCATGATCGGCCGCAGGGTGGTCTTGAGCTCGTCGACCTGCAGGGCGTGGCCGAGGTAGCGGCCGATGTTGCTGACGACGTCCCAGCGGTTCAGCTGCGAGTCGTTGCGGGTGATGAACCCGGACCAGGTGTTGAGCAGGGAGGGGTCGGCCTTGAGGGCGGCCTTCCAGCCGGAGGCGTCGGTCTTGGACTCGTAGGCGTCCTTGAGGACCCAGTCGAACTCCGAGACGGTGTTGGTCATCTGGGTGGGCCAGCTGCCGTTGTAGCTGGAGAGCAGCCACTTGAACACGCCGGCCTCGCGGCCGAGGGTGTCGCTCTGGCCGATCACCTTGACGACCTCGACGAGCAGCGCGCCGTTGGCGTCGGTGACGTCCTTGCCGTGCGCGGAGGCGAAGAAGGCGTCCAGCGCGGCACCGGTCGCGGACTTCAGCGTCGAGCTGTAGGCGCCGACGGTCTCCGGGTACTTCCACTGCACGTAGTAGCCGGCGCGCAGGAAGAGGACCAGCTGGCCGATGTTGGTGCTGTTGTCGCCCGGGTAGGTGGCGGAGGCGTCGCGCAGGGCGTTGGCGACGGTCACCATGTTGGCCTCGCGGAAGGCCTTCACGCTGTCACCGGTGAGGTTGAACAGCGGGTAGGTGCAGTCGACCCGCGGCAGCGCCTTGAGCTGCTGGACCAGCGCGCTGCCCGTGGCGCTGAGCACTCCGGAGAGGTCCGGACAGGGCTCGGCGGCCGCGGCCGAGAAGCCCTTGGCGGCCTTGGCCGGCGCGGTGGCCGGGGCGGCCGGCGGGGCCGGCTCCTCGGTGCTGTCCTGGGCGGAGAGCTTGAAGGGGCTGGTGCTCTTGGCGTCGGGCGACTTGGGCACCGGGATCGACCGTGGCGTCGACGAGGCGGCGCTGGGGCCGGCCGGCGCCGCGGCGGAGCCGGCCGGGGCGGCCTGGCTCTGCGGGGCGAACAGGCCGAGGGCGATGAAGAAGGCGGCGCCGAGCGCAGGGAGTCTGCGCGCGTTGGCCTTGGATATCCGGAAGGGACGCATCTGTGGGGGCCTCCGGGGCCGTTCGGGGCCGCGGCATGGGGGACGCGGCCTCTCGATGTGTGACATGTAAAATGGCACAGGTCACAGTGCGCTGGGAAGATGAATGATCGAAGAATTGTCCGCCGCAACCGAAATGTTGTCAGAGGACAGTCGGCTGGGGCTTTTGTCCAGGATCGTCCGGCGGTCGTCGCGCCTCAGGCCGCCCGGATCGGAGCCCGGACCGCCGCGCGCGGAGTGAGCGCGGCGAACTCCAGCGGCGCCGAGGGGTCGACCGACAGGTCCGCCGGGGCCGGTGCGGCGCCCGCCCGCACCAGCAGGTCGCCGACGGCGGCGACCATCGCGCCGTTGTCCGTGCACAGGCGAAGCGGCGGCACCCGCAGCGCGATCCCGGCGGAGGCGCAGCGCCGCTCGGCGAGCTCCCGCACCCGGGAGTTGGCGGCCACGCCGCCGACCACCACCAGGGTGCCGATCCCGTGGTCCAGACAGGCCCTGACGGCCTTGCGGGTCAGCACGTCGGCGATCGCCTCCTGGAGCGCGGCGGCCGCGTCGGGGACGTGCGGCTCGGTGCCGGCGGCGCGCTGCGCCTCCACCCAGCGGGCGGCGGCGGTCTTCAGGCCGGAGAAGGAGAAGGCGTACGGCGGGTCGTTCGGCCCGCTCAGCGGGCGCGGGAAGCGCACCGCGCGCCGGTCGCCCTCGCGCGCGGCCCGGTCGATCGCCGGTCCGCCGGGGTAGGGCAGGCTCAGGATCCGGGCGACCTTGTCGAAGCACTCGCCGGCCGCGTCGTCCAGGGTGTCGCCCAGGTGCACGATCGGGTCGCGGGCCAGATCGCGGACCAGCAGCAGCGAGGTGTGCCCGCCGGAGACGATGAGGACCACGCAGGGGTCGGGCAGCGGCCCGCCGTCGAGCGTCGCCGCGGCCACGTGCCCGGCCAGGTGGTGCACCCCGTAGAGCGGGACGCCGAGCGAGAAGGCGTACGCCTTGGCCGCCGCCACCCCGATCTGCAGCGCCCCGGCCAGGCCCGGACCGGCCGTCACCGCCACGGCGCCGACGTCGGCCAGGGTGAGCCCGGCCCGGTGCAGCGCCTCGTCGACCACCGGCGCCATCGCGTGCAGATGCGCCCGGGCGGCGATCTCGGGGACCACGCCGCCGTAGCGGGCGTGCTCATCCATCGAGGAGGCCACCGCCTGCCCGAGCAGCACGCCGTCGCGCACCAGGCCCGCGCCGGTCTCGTCGCAGGACGACTCGATGCCCAGCACCACCGGTGCGTCCGTCATGGTCACTCACCCCTGTCGATCATTACACATCGCCGTGGCCATTGTGCCCGACACGGCGTGAGGAATATGCAGGAGCCCCTTGTGCGTTCTTGCAACTCATACGCAATAGTGTTGTCCCGGCACGATCGTCACCGTTGAATTCGCCGAAAGGGGCCGTGTCCTGATGGGCACCTACTCGCTTCCCGACCTGCCGTACGACTACTCCGCGCTGGAGCGCGCGATGTCCGCGGAAATCCTGGAGCTGCACCACTCCAAGCACCACGCCGCGTACGTCAAGGGCGCCAACGACACCCTGGAGCAGCTGGCCGAGGCGCGCGACAAGGAGCAGTTCGGCGGTCTGGTCGGCCTGCAGAAGACCTTCGCCTTCCACCTCTCCGGCCACGTGCTGCACTCGCTGTTCTGGCAGAACCTCTCCCCGGAGGGCGGCGACCGCCCCGAGGGCGAGCTGGCCGACGCCATCACCGAGCACTTCGGCAGCTTCGAGGCCTTCAAGAAGCAGCTGACCAACGCCACCACCGGCGTGCAGGGCTCGGGCTGGGGCATCCTCTCCTGGGAGCCGCTGGGCGGCCGCCTGGTCGTCGAGCAGGTCTACGACCACCACGGCAACGTCGGCCAGGGCACCACCCCGCTGCTGGCCTTCGACGCCTGGGAGCACGCCTACTACCTGCAGTACCGCAACGTCCGCCCGGACTACGTCACCCGCCTGTGGGACGTCGTCAACTGGCAGGACGTCTCGGCCCGCTTCACGGCGGCCAAGAGCGCCTGACCCCGCTGGTTCTGGGGTGAGCCGCCCACAAACACCTGACCCAGGGCAGGGTAGGTAACGAAGGGCCCCCGAACGGTGCGAACCGTCCGGGGGCCCTTCCGTGCACGTCAGGCAGACCCCTTGCCGTCGATCTCGTCCAGGAACGTGACCTCGAACGATTCGAGGCACCGGCCGCGCTCGGCCAGGAACCGGCGGACATGGGGCTGCCGCTCGTGCTCCTCGAACGCCTCGCGGTCCGCGTACAGCTCGTAGAAGACCCGGACCCGCGGCTCGTCCGGCACGGCGTGATTGACGTAGACGAGAGTCCCGGGCTCCTTGGCGCGGATCCCTTCGAGTGCTTCCCGTGCCAGTTCGTCGAAGGCGTGAGCGGCTGTCGCATCACGGGCCACGAACCGTACAACGAGGCCGAATCCCATGCTCCTCCCCTTCCTCGATCGCTCAGCGCCGGGCGCCGGCGGGCCAGAGCACCTGGACGGGAACACCCAGCCGCCGTGCGTGGGCGACGACGTCCGCCGTCCCGCCGAAGCCCCGGGCGGGCAGGCCGTCCCAGACGGCGATCAGCCGGTCGACCTGGCAGACGAGCAGCTCGCTCCCGGCCATGTGCGCGGCCTCGTCCGACTCCACCCGGCCGGTGCGGTGCTCCTCGGAGGCGTCCCGGAGGAGACGGTCGTAGACCGGGTGGTGCCACTCCGGCAGGCCCTCGCGGTACCGCTGGGCGGGGACGACCACTTCGAGCCGGGCACCCCGGTCGAGCGCGAGCTCGGCGATCCACGCATCCGGCCCGTCCGCGATACAGGACACGACGGTGAGTTCGGACGTGTCTTCGCCCGCCAGCGAGTCGGCCAGCAGCTGTCGGACCTTCTGCTCCAGTTCGGCGTCCAGCCCCCGGTGCCCCGTGATCCCGATCCGCATCGTGCTCCTTCCTAGAGGTGTACGCCGTGCAGCCGCTCGTCGAATTCACGAACGGCCTTGGACTGCGAGGACGTGCTGAACGATCTCCGCAGGGAACGGCCTCTTTCGACGATCCGTCCCGAGCGGTACTGGACGCCGATCTCCAGGGCTTGGCCGCCGAGCGCGAACGCCGCCTCGACCCGCCCCGCGGCCAGGTGGCCCGCCGCCACATCCATGAACAGCAGCGCCCGCTGTTTCGCGTGACCGGTGGCGGCCGGGGAGCGGACGCCCTCGGACGTCCATGTGGCGAGCCCCAACTTGGCGCCACAGTTGACGCGGACCGCAGCGATCTTGGATTCGTCGAAGGTGAACACCCAGGGCCAGGGCGGTCGTTCCCCGTCTGAGCTGCCTTCGATCACTGCTCGGCTCCGCGTCAACGCGCGATCGGCGCTTCGCCGATCGCCCGCAGCGGCATGTCCCAGGGCCTCGACCGACGAGAGCCAGGCGTCGGCGATCGGTGGAGAGTCCGGTTCGAGGCACCTTCGAGCGCTTCGTGCAAGGCTCAGTGCTTGGACGGCGTTGCCGGAGTGTGCTTCGAACTGGGCGAGACTTCCTGACTGGTAGGCCGTGAGGAGTGGGTTCGAACTCGACCGGGCTGCCTTGATCGCGGCCCCGTAGAACGAACGCGCCGAGCCGTGGTCGCCCATGTCCCAGGCCAGCCAGGCCGCCAGGCTCGCGGCCTCGCTTGCGACACCGGCGAGTCCCATCCGTGCGGCCTCGGTCGGTGCTGTGCGCATGAGTCCGTGAATCAGCCGCAGATGCGCGTGCACGGCCTCGGCCAGTTCGCGGGAGGGCGTCGATCCGTCCAGCCTTCGGTACGAGGTCGTGGCGAGCCGGAGCGCCGCTGCCTGCGGCTCGGTCTCGTCCATGACGTGGTCGACGACGGCGAGAACGGGCGCGGCGACGGCGATCGCCGCCGCCGCGCCCAGGAACTGACGCCTTTCCACGTTCTCGCCTCCCTTCGTCGTCCGCGTCGGCGGGCCGGCCAGGCCCAGCACGGTCGGCGGGATCTCCAGATGTCGTGAGATCCGCAGCAGGACGTCCATGGCGTACGGTCCGCTGCCGCGCTTCTCCAGCCGGGAGACGGCCGACTGCGACAGTCCGCATGCCGCACCCAACTGCAGTTGGGTCAGCCGCCGGTGGATTCGAGCCAGTTCGACGACCTTGCCGTAGTTCCCGGTCCGGGACGCTTCCCGGACCACGACCGAGTTCCAGTTCACCAGCCCACCCAAAGCTACGGGCCCACCCGGGGCCGGTGACGCGCTCCGATGCGGCGCCCGCATACGCGTATGCGGGCGCCGCATCATCGATCGTCCCATAAACGTGACCACTTGTTGACTGTCGGTGACAGGTCGCTCTGTTCGACGTGCGGCCTCGCACCGGCAGCATTCCTGCCCCGTCCACGTGGAGGCGTTCATGGTGGTCAGCCCGCTCAGCAGTGCCCGGTTCCCGGTTCCGCTGGAATGGGGGATGCCGCCGGCACCGGAGGCGTTGCCGGCGGCGCGGTGGCTGGTGGGGGCGATCGTGCGGGAGTGGGGTGTGCCGCTCTCGGGCGACGTGTTCAAGGACTTGGAGCTGTGTGCCAGTGAGGTGATCGCCAATGCGCTGCTGCACACCGGGGACCGTTGTGCCGTGACCGTGCTGCGGCGGCCGGGGCGACTGAGAGTCGAGGTGACTGACCGGTGCCCCGTGCTCCCGAGGCGGGAGCGCGGGGCCGAAGAGACGGGCGGGCGTGGGCTGTTGCTCGTGGAGGCGCTGGTCGTTGCGTGGGGCTGGTACCCCGAAGGCCCAGGGAAGGTGGTCTGGTTTGAGGTCCCCGAGCAGGACGAAGCGCCGTGCCCCACGCATGGGTGGGGCACGGCGCTCGGCCTCGTGCTCAGCTCGCCGGTGGCGTGCTGAAGGCGTCCAGGATTCTGTCCGCCGCCAGGGTGGCGGTCATCGTGCCCTCGCGCACCCGGCGCTCCAGCTCCGGGACCAGGCGGCCCACCTCGGGGTGGGAGTGGAGCCGGGCCAGCAGCTGGTCGTGGACCATCGCCCAGGTCCACTCCACCTGCTGGTCGCGCCGCTTGGCGGCCAGCGCGCCGGTCGCGTCCAGCACCTTGCGGTGCTGCTGGAGCCGCTCCCACACCGCGTCCAGGCCGCTGCCGTCGCGGCCCGAGCAAGTCAGCACCGGCGGGGTCCATGGCGCGTCCGGGGCCTGCAACAGCCGCAGCGCGCCCGCGAGTTCGCGGGCCGCGCCCTTGGCGTCGGTCTCGTGCGGGCCGTCGGCCTTGTTGACGGCGATGACGTCCGCGAGCTCCAGCACGCCCTTCTTGATGCCCTGCAGCTGGTCGCCGGTGCGGGCCAGCGAGAGCAGCAGGAAGGAGTCGACCATCCCCGCCACCGTGGTCTCCGACTGGCCGACGCCGACGGTCTCGATCAGGACGACGTCGTAGCCGGCCGCCTCCATCACCAGCATCGACTCCCGGGTGGCCTTGGCCACCCCGCCGAGGGTGCCGGAGGTCGGCGAGGGGCGGACGAACGCCTGCGGGTCCACCGCCAGCCGTTCCATCCGGGTCTTGTCGCCCAGGATCGAGCCGCCGGTGCGGCTGGACGTCGGGTCGACGGCCAGCACCGCGACCTTGTGCCCCTGCCCGGTGAGCATGGTGCCGAAGGCGTCGATGAAAGTCGACTTGCCGACTCCGGGCACCCCCGTGATGCCCACCCGCACCGCCCCGCCCGCGTGCGGCAGCAGCCTCGTCAGCAGCTGCTGCGCCAGTGCGCGGTGGTCCGGCCGGGTGGACTCGACGAGGGTGATGGCCCGCGCGATGTACGCGCGCGAGCCCTCCCGCACGCCCGTCGCGTAGCTGTCGAGGTCGATCGTCCGGGGCGCCATCGGATCAGCGCCTCAGAGCTCGTGGCCGAGATCGGCGGCGAGCGACTTCAGCAGGTCGTAGGCGGCCTCCGGGATCACCGTGCCGGGCGGGAAGACCGCCGCGGCGCCCGCCTCGTACAGCGCGTCGAAGTCCTGCGGGGGGATCACCCCGCCGACCACGATGGTGATGTCCTCGCGGCCCGCCGCGGCCAGTTCGGCGCGCAGCGCGGGCACCAGGGTGAGGTGGCCGGCGGCCAGCGAGGAGACGCCGACGATGTGCACGTCCGCCTCGACGGCCTGGCGGGCGACCTCGGCCGGGGTCTGGAACAGCGGGCCGACGTCCACCGTGAAGCCGAGGTCGGCGAAGGCGGTGGCGATCACCTTCTGGCCGCGGTCGTGGCCGTCCTGGCCCATCTTGGCGACCAGGATGCGCGGGCGGCGGCCCTCGGCCTCCTCGAACCGCTCGACCAGCTCGCGGGTGCGCTGCAGGGGGGCCGACGGGCCCGCTTCGTCTCGGTACACACCCGAGATGGTACGGATCTGGCCGGAGTGCCGGCCGTACACCTTCTCCAGGGCGTCCGAGATCTCGCCGACGGTGGCCTTGGCGCGGGCCGCGTTCACCGCCAGGTGCAGCAGGTTGCCGTCCAGCGAGCCGCCGCGCTGCGGACCGGCCTCGGCGGCCCGGGTCAGCGCCTCCAGCGCGGCGCGGGTGGCGGCCTCGTCGCGCTCCTCGCGCAGCCGGCGCAGCTTCTCGATCTGGCGGGCGCGGACCGAGGAGTTGTCGACCTTGAGCACCTCGATCTGCTCGTCGCTCTCCACCCGGTACTTGTTGACGCCGATCACCGGCTGGCGGCCGGAGTCGATCCGGGCCTGGGTGCGGGCGGCGGCCTCCTCGACGCGCAGCTTGGGGATGCCCGCGTCGATCGCCTTGGCCATGCCGCCGGCCGCCTCGACCTCCTGGATGTGCTGCCAGGCGCGGTTCGCCAGGTCGTTCGTCAGCCTCTCGACGTACGCCGATCCGCCCCACGGGTCGATGACCCGGCAGGTGCCGGACTCCTGCTGGAGCAGCAGCTGGGTGTTGCGGGCGATCCGGGCGGAGAAGTCGGTCGGCAGCGCCAGCGCCTCGTCCAGCGCGTTGGTGTGCAGCGACTGGGTGTGGCCCTGGGTGGCGGCCATCGCCTCCACGCAGGTGCGGGTGACGTTGTTGAAGACGTCCTGCGCGGTGAGCGACCAGCCGGAGGTCTGCGAGTGGGTGCGCAGCGACAGCGACTTGGCGTTCTTCGGGTCGAACTGCTTGACCAGCTTGGCCCAGAGCAGCCGGGCCGCGCGCAGCTTGGCGACCTCCATGAAGAAGTTCATGCCGATCGCCCAGAAGAACGACAGGCGCGGCGCGAACGCGTCCACGTCGAGACCGACGTCCAGCCCGGCCCGCAGGTACTCCACGCCGTCGGCCAGGGTGTAGGCCAGCTCCAGGTCGGCGGTGGCCCCGGCCTCCTGGATGTGGTAGCCGGAGATGGAGATCGAGTTGTACCGGGGCATCTTCTGCGAGGTGTACGCGAAGATGTCCGAGATGATCCGCATCGACGGCTGCGGCGGGTAGATGTAGGTGTTGCGGACCATGAACTCCTTGAGGATGTCGTTCTGGATGGTCCCGGCCAGCTTCTCGGGCGGCACGCCCTGCTCCTCGGCCGCCACGATGTACAGCGCGAGGACGGGCAGCACCGCGCCGTTCATCGTCATCGACACCGACATCCGGTCGAGCGGGATGCCGTCGAACAGCTGGCGCATGTCGTAGATCGAGTCGATCGCCACGCCCGCCATGCCGACGTCGCCGGTCACCCGGGGGTGGTCGCTGTCGTAGCCGCGGTGGGTCGGCAGGTCGAAGGCGACCGACAGGCCCTTCTGGCCGGCCGCCAGGTTGCGGCGGTAGAAGGCGTTGGACTCCTCGGCGGTGGAGAAGCCCGCGTACTGGCGCACCGTCCACGGCTGGTTGACGTACATCGTCGGGTACGGGCCGCGCAGGTAGGGGGCGATGCCCGGGTAGGTGCCCAGGAAGTCCAGTCCGGCGAGGTCCTCGGCGGTGTACAGCGGCTTGACGCCGATGCCCTCGGGGGTGTCCCAGAGCTGCTCGTCGACGTCCTTGCCGGTGGCCTGCCGCCAGGCGGCGCGCCACTGGCCGTCGGTGACGCCCGCCGGGGCGTCCGCGCCGTCGGTGTCCAGCCCGATCGAGGTGAAGTCGGGGATCATCGGGCCACTCCGATCTGGGCGGTCCCGCCGTTGTCGGCGGTCTCGGTGATCTGGTCGAGCAGGGACGTCAGGACGGCGACCGCGTCGCCGCCCGCGAAGACGAACGCGTCCACGCCCGCCGGCGGCGTCTCGCCCGGCCGGCCGGCCAGCAGCACCCGCCGGGCGCCGGCCGACCGGAGTGCGGCGGCGACCGCCTCGGCGTGCTCGGCGTACAGGGCGTCGCTGGAGCAGAGGCAGGCCACCGCGGCGCCGCTCGCGGCGAACGCCTCGGCGAACGCGGCGGGTTCGGTGCCCTCGTGCGCGGTGGTGGCGATCCCGCCGGCCTGGAACAGGTTGGCGGCGAAGGTGGTGCGCGCGGTGTGCGCGGCGGCGGTGCCGATCGAGGCCAGGAACAGCGCCGGACGGGCGCCGGTGGCCGCGAGCCGGGCGTCCGAGCGGTCGCGCAGCGCCTCGAAGGCCTCGGCGCGGCGCACCCTCGGCAGCCCGCCGGACGGACCGGCCGGGGCCGGGGCGCGGACCGGCGCCTGCTCGCCGAGGTTCGGGAACTCGCTGACGCCGGTGACGGGTTCGCGCCGCTTGGCGAGCCGCACCGAGCGCTCCGCCCAGGTGGCCGCGATCCGCTCGCCGACCAGGCCCGACTCCAGCGCGGCGCGCTGGCCGCCGGCCCGCTCGATCTCCTGGAACCAGGCCCAGGCGGCGTGCGCCAGCTCGTCGGTCAGCCGCTCCGCGTACCAGGAGCCGCCGGCCGGGTCGACGACCCGGGCCAGGTGGGACTCCTCCAGCAGGATCGCCTGGGTGTTGCGGGCGATCCGGCGGGCGAAGGCGTCCGGCAGGCCGAGCGCGGCGTCGAACGGCAGCACGGTGACCGCGTCCGCCCCGCCGACCCCGGCGGCCAGGCAGGCGATCGTGGTGCGCAGCATGTTCACCCACGGGTCGCGGGCGGTCATCATCACCGCGGAGGTGACGGCGTGCTGGCGCTGCGCCGAGGCGGCCGGGGAGGCGCCGCAGGCCTCGGCGACCCGGGCCCAGAGGCGGCGCGCGGCACGGAACTTGGCGATGGTGAGGAACTGGTCGGCGTCCGCGGCGTAGCGGAACTCCAGCTGGCCGAGCGCGGCGTCCACCGACAGCCCGGCCGCGGTCAGCGCGCGCAGGTAGGCGACACCGGTGGCCAGCGAGGCGCCCAGTTCCTGCGCGGGCGAGGCGCCCGCCTCGTGGTACGGCAGCGCGTCGACGGCCAGTGCCCGCAGGCCGGGGAAGCCCTCGGCACAGCGGGCGGCCAGCGCGGTGGCCCCGGCGAGCAGCGCGTCGGTGCGTGCGGCCTCGCCGGTGCGGGCCTGGAGGCCCAGCGGGTCGGCGCCCAGGGTGCCGGCGGCGGAGCCGGGGGAGATCTCGCGCTCCCGGTACAGCTCGAACAACTGCGCGGCGGCTGCGGGGAATTCGGCGCCCGCGTCGAGCACCACCCCGGCCAGGTCCAGGTAGACGCCGGTGAGCGCTTCGCCCAGGGCGGTGACCGGCAGGCCGTCGCCGCCCAGCTCCAGCCAGAGCGAGCCGCCGCCGTGCTCCAGGTCGGCCAGTACGGCCTCGTTGGTGCGGCGCGGGTCGGGGTCGCCGTGGCGCTGGCGGACGTCCCAGCCCGCGACCGAGGCGCCCTGCGGGCGGGCGCCGCGGACGAACGGCGGGAAGCCGGGGAAGCCCGGGTCGGCCGGGGCGTCCTCGGCGGTGTAGAGCGGGCGGGCGCGCAGCCCGTCCTGGAGCGCGGTGCTGAGCGCGCGCTCGGCCGCTGCGCCGTCCTCGGGCTGCGCCCCCGACTTGCGCAGCACACCCTCGACGAGGGTCTGCCACTGCTCGCGGTGGGCTGCCGGGAACTCGGCGGCCAGGGGAAGCCCTTCGGGCGGGACCGTCATGCCCCGCAGGTTAGCGCCCGTGAACGGGAGCGCAGGAGAGGTGAAGGGTGTGACCTTGCCCTCGCTTTGCACTCTGTTGCACTACCGGTGCCGCGCGGGGGGTCGCGCGGGGTCCGGCCGGGGGCGTGGAGCGGGCGGCTTGCGGAACGGCGGGCCTCATCTATTAACTTACTTAGAAGAACGCGGGCGGAGCGGGCGGCTCTCCCCGGAACGCCCCCTGCCCGTGTTCCCTCCCCGCTCGTCCCCGCCCCCCGTTCCCCCTCCCCGAGGAGTCAGCCGTCATGGGAAAGCGCCGCAAGCCCAGCCCGCCCAGCCGGGCCCGCCTGGCGGTCGTCACCACCGCGATGGCCGGCGGCGTCGTCCTCACCGCCGGTCCCGCCCTGGCCGAGCCGTCGCCGGGTCTCGCCGGCGTCAAGGAGCAGGTCGACCAGCTCAACGAGGAGGCCGAGCAGTCGATCGAGCGCTACAACGGCTTCCAGGAGAAGCAGCAGAAGCTCCAGGGCGACGCCAACCGGATCCAGGAGAAGGTGGCCCGCGGCCAGGAGGCGATGAACGAGCTGCGCACCCAGCTCGGCGCCGTCGCGGCCGAGCAGTACCGCAACGGCGGCATCGACCCGTCCGTCCAGCTGATGCTCGACTCCGACCCCGGCGGCTACCTGGCCCGGGCCGCCGCCCAGAACCAGGTCGTCGACTCCCAGGCGGCGCTGCTCCGCCGGGCCCTCGACGAGCAGCGCCGGCTCGACCAGGACCGCGCCGAGGCCACCGCCACCCTCGCCCAGCTGGACGAGGCCGCCACCGCGCTGGCGGGGGAGAAGAAGGCGGTCCAGGACAAGCTGGCCAAGGCGCAGGCGCTGCTCAACAAGCTGAGCGCCGCCGACCGCGCCAAGGTCAACGCCCAGGAGGCCGCCGCCACCCGCGCCTCCCGCTCCGCCGCCGAGCGCCCCGCCGACACGGGACCGGTCACCGGCCGGGCCGCCACCATCGTCCAGTTCGCCTACTCCCAGCTCGGCAAGCCCTACGTCTGGGGCGCCACCGGCCCGTCCGGCTACGACTGCTCCGGCCTCACCGGCGCCGCCTACCGCGCCGCGGGCGTCAAGCTCCCGCGCGTCTCGCAGGACCAGTGGAAGGCCGGCGCCCGGATCGCCCGCGGCGACCTCCAGCCCGGTGACCTGGTCTTCTTCTACGACGACCTGCATCACGTCGGCCTCTACATCGGCGGCGGCAAGATGATCCACGCCCCGCGCACCGGCAAGAACGTCGAGATCCTCCCGATCGACGTGATGCCCTACGTCGGCGCCGTCCGCCCCTGAGCGCGTCCGTCGCCGCCCGCGCCGTGACGGTGGGCCCGGCCCCGGCGGGCCGGGCCCGGGGTGTCAGCCGCCGAGGGGGCGGAAGACCGGGTCGGGCCAGTCGCCGGCCGGTGCGGTGGTGTCGAGCGCCGCGGCGATCGTGCGTTCCTCGTAGCGGAAGTGGGACTCCATGATCGCCGAGAGGCCGTCGAGCTCACGCCGGACCGCCTCGCGCTCCGGGGCGGCGGATCCGGCGGCCCGGAGGGCGAGTTCGCGCACCCGGGTGAGGATGCCGGAGATCAGTTCGTGGTCCTCGACGAGTCTGGCGATCGTCGGCGCGAGGTCGGGCCGCTCGCGCAGCAGCTGGGCGAACAGGCCGTCGTCCTCGCCCTCGTGATGGGCGGTCAGGGCGTCGCAGAAGGCCAGGCAGTGGGTGGTGAGCGTGTCGTCGTCAGGTCGGCCGGCGCCGGGGTCGGACCTGAGGTCGTCGATCCGGCGGCGCAGGGCCCGGTGGGCCTGGGAGAGTTGGAGACTGAGCGCGACCGTGCGGTCGCTGGTGGGGGAAGCCATGACGGCCGTCCCTTCGGGTACCGCACCTCCATGCCTGGCGCGGTCCGCCACCGACACGCGATGCCCCGCGATCCGATCACACGGCGCGGTGGTACGGCAAGCCGGCCCGGGCCGTCAGGCGCGGGGCGGCAGGCGGTGGAGGCGGACGTCGGCGAGCCGGCCGTCCTCGACCCGGGCGGTCAGGTAGGTGGCGAACGGCTGGCGGCGGCGGTCGGTGGGCGAACCGGGGTTGAGCAGCCGCAGACCGCCGGGCGCGGTGCTGTCCCAGGGGATGTGGCTGTGGCCGAAGACCAGGACGTCGGTGCCGGGGAAGCGAGCCTCGCACCGCTGCTCGCGGCCCCGGGCCGGGCCGGTCTCGTGCACCACGGCGAAGCGCAGGCCCTGGAGTTCCGCCTGCGCGATCTCGGGGAGGCGCTCGCGCAGCGCGGGCCCGTCGTTGTTGCCGTGGACGGCGACCAGCCGCGCGGACCGTGCCAGCAGCAGATCGAGGGTCGCGGTGTCGACCCAGTCGCCGGCGTGGAACACCACGTCGGCCTCGTCCACGGCGGCGAGCAGCGGCGCCGGCAACCGCCGCGCGCGCGGCGGGACATGGGTGTCCGAGGTGATCAGCAGTCGCATCCGGGGCTCCGGCGGGGTGGCGGGGACGGTGGGTCCGATCCTCCTCGGGCGGTACCTGCGGGAACGGCGGGACACGCCCTACGGGTGCGGGGCGCAGGCGAGGAGGTACGGCAGGAGCGGGGTGGCGAGGGCGGCCAGGCGGTAGGCGCGGGCCGGGGGCGCGGGGGTCCGGGCGAGGCGCTGGACGCGGGTGAGCACGCCGGTGGACGCGGCCGCGAGCGCATCCGGCCCGGCGGCCGGAGCGGCGGTGGCCAGTGCGTACAGGGCGCCCGCCAGGTCGCTGCGGGTCACCCGGGCGAGCGCGGCGTCGTCGGCCGCCATCTCCAGCAGCAGCGCCACCTCGGCCCGACCGAGGCGGGCCAGCGGCAGCCGGCGGCCGAGGAGCAGCGCGAAGGTGTCCGCCGCCAGCAGCACCAGGTGGTGACGCCCCCGCAGGTGGCCGTGCTCGTGGGCGACGGCCGCGGCGAGCCCGCGCTCGTCCAGCAGCTCCAGGGCGCCGCGGGTGGCCACCACCCGCGGCCGGCGGCCGGGCAGGCAGTAGACGGCGGGCCGCGGGTCGTCCAGCACCAGCAGCCGGCGCCGCGGATCCCGGGCGGCCACCAGGTCCAGCGC
>NZ_JBHVIV010000141.1:0-15051 GCF_042799475.1 Kitasatospora sp. NPDC057692
GAGCTACCTCGCCGGCCTCCACCTTCGTGGCGCGATGATCTGGATCAAGGACCTCACCAGAGCCGCTTGATCACGACCAAATACGCGCCCTAGTGGCTCTGCTCGGTAGGTCGACCAGGAAATTGATCGACTGCTGGTTGGTCCGTCAGGCTGTCTCCGGGACCTGATCTTGGAGGTGGTCGTGGGGCGTCGTCCTCCGGGAGTGTTCGTCCGGCCGGTGAGTATGGAGGAGGGTCGACGACTTCAGCGGATCGGCCGCACGTCGAAGGACCCGGTGAGGCTGCGGCGGGCGATCGTGGTGCTGATGTCCGCCCAGGGCCAGCCGGTGCGGAACATCACCTCGCTGCTGCGGGTCGGTGAGGACTACGTGCGCGATGTCATCCACGCTTTCAACGAGCGGGGGTTCGACGCACTGGACCCAAAATGGAGCGGGGGGCGCCCGAAGACGATCAGTGACCAGGTGCGCGAGCGCATCTGCCTGGTCGCCCGGACGTCCCCCGCCGACTGGGGCATCGCCGCGTTCTCCACCAGCCCGTCGCCGACCAGCTGTCCTCTGACAGGCGACCTTGGCCTTGCCGGGTGACCTTGACCGGTGCCGGGTTTCTGCCACCCGATCTTGATCAGCGTTCGGTGAAGGGCTGTGTTCTCAGCGGTCGCGGAACGGTGCCCAGGGGTCGGCCAGGGGTGCGTTCGGGTCCTCGCCTTCGGTGGGCAGGCCGACGTAGGCGCGTAGGGCGGGGCGGGTGCCGGGGAGGCCGTACCGGGTGAACCGCTCGTGGAGGTCGGAGCCGAACGGCCAGGACTGGAAGTCCTCGGCGGTCAGCAGTTCGGCCAGGACGGTCAGCAGTTCTCGGCGCCCTTGGGAGAGTTCGGCGAACACCGGCACGGTGTCCGAGGGTTCGAACAGGGCTTTCAGCAGGTTGTCGGCGCGGGCCGCCAGCGGGCGGGGCGAGACTCCGGTCTCCACGATGCGCGGCAGGGTGCGGACGATCTCCAGAAGGACCCCGTCCGGGTCCTCGGCGGCGTCCATCAGACACAGCAGGCTGCGGACGGTGTAGCTGTGCAGGTCGCCCGCGTGGTGCGCGGTGGCGGCCTCGGGGATCGGTCCGGCGTCGAAGGCGGCGAGCTCGGCGGCGATGCGTTCCGCCGGCGGCAGGTCGGGCGCGGCGGTCGGGTGCGCGGCCATCAGGCGGGTCAGGGCGGTTGCGGCGGCCCAGCGCGGCAGGGGGTGCCTGTGGTCGAGGTGGCGTCGGAGCCGGCCGTCCGGGTCGTGGTCGGTGAGCAGCCCGACCGCGACGAGGACCGTGGCGACGCAGGCCGGGTTCCGCTCGCTGTCGAGGCGGGCCAGCAGCGGGGGCAGGGTGGTGTCGGCCTCTTCGGGGAACCAGCCGAGGAGGTAGGCGGTCCTGGTGCGGATCTCCGGGTCCGGGTCGTCGAGCGGTTCGAGCAGAGCGGGGAGCTGGGCGCGGACCGCGTCGTAGGAGCGCAGTGCGCCCTCGCGGGCGTCGACGGGGTGCCCCGCCGCGCAGTACTTCCGTCCCTCTCCCAGGTTTTTCAGCCGCTCCTCGTCGGTCTCGGCGGCGATCTGCTCGTCGTACCAGCGCAGATTCTCTTCGGGGCTGATGGCCGCGGTGCGCCATGCGGCGGTGTCGATGCCGAGCGGGAGGTCGTACTCGTCGTGCCAGTCGACGGCCAGGCGGGTCAGCAGCAGGGCGTTGATTCGGGCGTCGGCCGGGCCTGCAACGGCGATCCGGGTGAGGAACGGAACAGCGTACGGAGAGGCCGAGTACCGGGTGCCCTGGTGGAAGATGTTGCCGAACAGGCTGCTGAAGGAACTCTCCCGGGCCTTCTCGTCCGGCCCGCACGCTGCACGGAGTTGGCCGGGCACGTCCTCGGCGCTGCCGTAGGCGTGCCGCAAGGCCGACCAGTCGATGTCGTCCAGCCCTGCCAGGAGATCGTCGGATCGCTTCATGATCCGTACGCTTGCATGCACCGCTGACACTGGTTCTGCCAACGAGTCGTCTCCTCGAGTCCAGCGGTCAAAGTCGCCTGTCAATCGGTCAAGATCATCTGTCAGAGGACACTCGCAGACCACCCGCGGGAGCCGTCACGTCTGTCCTGTCGCAGGCGATCTGGTCCCTGTCTCGGATGATCTGGTCCAATTCGCTCGGCGTCCCAGTTGAACCGGTCCGTGGACAGGTGCCCCGTCTCGATGAACGTGGCGCAGTCCTGCCCGTCACTGGCGCTGCCGTTCTGTGCTGCGCCTCCCGCCGGCTCCGCCGCAGGATCCGGTGCAACCCGGTCCGCGTGCCGTGCGTGGAGTTGGTGGATGCAGGGGCGTCCGATCGAGTGAACGGAGCGGCACACGGGATGACCGACGAGGAGTACAGCGCGTTCTATCTGTCCTCGTTCTCCACGCTGGTAGGGCAGTTGCACGCCATGACGGGGGATTTCAGCGAGGCACAGGACGCGGTCCAGGAGGCCTTCGTACGGGGCCTGGGGCAGGTGTGCCCGGTTCTCGTCCGACGACGGCCCGCCCGAGGCGTGGATCCGTACGGTCGCCTGGCGGTTGGCGGTCAGTCGGTGGCGGCGGGCCCGTCGCGGCCGGGTGCTGGAGCGAGAGCGCGTTCAGGCGCTGCCGCAGGCGGCGTCCGGGCCGGGCCCGGAGCACACTGCCCTGGTGGTGGCGCTGCGCAGGCTTCCGGCGGTGCAGCGGCAGGCGATCGTGCTCTTCCACCTGTGTGATCTGAGTCTCCAGCAGGTAGCCGAGGAGACCGGGGCGGCGATCGGCACGATCAAGGCCCGCCTCTCCCGGGGGCGCGCCGCGCTCGCGGAGCACCTGCGCGACGAACCGAAGGCGGGAAGCGCCCCGCGAAGCGCGGAAAGGATGGACCACTGTGCCTGAGCTGGAGAACCACTCGCGTTCCGAGCATGATGACAGGCTCTCCTCGGCACTGCGCGGGCTGTACGCGGAGGCGCCTGTGGCGCTGCCGCTGCCGTACGACACGGTGCGCCGCCGGGGTGCGGGCCGGCGGCGCAGGCGGCGGGCAGCGGTGCTGGCGGTGGCCGCAGCGGTGTGCGGGGTGGGGCTGCTGGGCTCGGGTGCCGTTTCGCTGGGGCGTCAGCAGGAGGCCGCCGCACCGGCGACCCCCTGGCCCACGCCTTCGGCGAGTGCGAGCGCCGCGCCGTCGACGGGGGAGGTGGCCGCCTATGTGGACCTCACCGCGCACACGGTCCGGATCCAGTCCGGCACCACAACACTCAAGACCCTGCCGGCGACCGCGGGCCGTGCCGACTTCCCCACTCCGACGGGCACCATGAAGGTCGCGGACAAGCAGGCCTCGCTGCACGTGAGCAGCAGCAGCAGCGGTTGGCTGACGCCGCGGCCGTCCGGTGGGGACGAGTACGACGTGACGCTGCCCTGGTGCGTGCGTCTGGTCGCCGAGGACGGCCGCTCGACGTTCGTCTGCGGCATGGACTGGTACGGAGCCGGCACCTTCGGCCACGAGAACCGCACCTACGGGGCGGTCGGGCTGAGCACCGAGGACGCCCGCTGGTTCTTCGACCATGTGCAGGTCGGCGACCCCGTCAGCGTGGTGGACCCGGATCGGCCCGCGCCCCGGTGACACCGACCATAACTAGGGTCTGTTGCGAAAGTGGATCAAGGTCGTAGATGATCACGGTCTGTGGGACGTGGTGATCTGACGAACGGCCAGGGGGAGCGGCTGGAGCCGTTGCTGCCGGCGGGCAAGAAGCCGGGCCGCCCGCGGACGTGGACTCGTCGACAGTTGATCGACGGCATACGGTGGCGGACTCGGACCGGGGTGCCCTGGCGCGACCTGCCTGAGCGGTACGGGCCGTGGGACCGGGCCTACGACCTGTTCCGGCGGTGGCAGCGTGACGGCACCTGGAAGCGCATCTTCGAGCAGTTGCAGGCCGAGGCCGACGCAAAAGGCCTGATCACGTGGGACGTGAGCGTGGACTCCACAATCGCGCGCGCCCACCAGCACGCCGCTGGAGCGCGTAAAAGGGGGATCTGCAGAAGGAGCCTCCCGGCGGCGTCGACACTGAGCCCGACGACCACGGACTCGGGCGCTCGCGCGGCGGGCTGACCACCAAGCTACACCTGGCGGTCGAGCAGGGACAGAAGCCGCTGTCCCTGCTCGTCACCGCCGGCCAGCGGCACGACAGTCCCCAGTTCCAGCCGGTCTTGAACGCCATCCGAGTGCCCAGGACCGGCCCCGGCCGCCCCCGCACGAAGCCGGACAGGGTCCGCGCGGACAGGGCGTACGGCTCCCGCGCGAACCGCTCCTACCTGCGCCGACGCGGCGTGAAGTGCACGATCCCGGAGAAGGCGGACCAGATCCGCAACCGCCGGAAGCTCGGCTCCCGAGGCGGCCGTCCACCCCAGTTCGACAAGGACGACTACAAGCAGCGGCACGCGGTCGAGTGTGGGATCAACCGGCTCAAGCGCCACCGCGCGGTCGCCACGAGGTTCGACAAGCTCGCCGTCCGCTATCACGCGACGGTGCTGGTCGCCGCCATAAACGAATGGCTGTGAGGCGCCCTGGGTGCGACCATGCGGCAGTGAACGCAGATCTCCCCGACGGATGGACGATCGAGCGGATCCGTTCCGTCTCCGGCGACGCCGAAGCGGATCTGCTCTCGCTTGAACGACTCGTCGTTGTCGAACAGCCCGGCTCCGCGGACTACGACGTCCTTCAGCCTGACGTGATCCTGTCCTTCCACGACCTGTGCCTCGCCCGAGCTGACGACGAGTGGTTCATGGGGCAGCTCGCCGCCGACGGCTCGCTCATCTGCTGGGCGTCCTACGGCCCCAACCTTGCCGAAGCCATCCGCGGGTTGTGAGCCACGCAGGCGACCTTGATCCACTTTCGCAACAGACCCTAGTTGGCGCTGCTCCCGCCGTGGTCGTGCCATACGGTTGCCCGTACGGCCTGTTCACCCCGGGCGTCGTGTCGCACGGTGACCGAGTGGCTTTCGGCGCGGCCGATTTCGGTCGCCACTGCGAGTGTTTCGGAGGCTTCCTCGGTGCGGCCGGCGTACTCCAGTCGCCTTGCCAGCGCACGGAGAGCGGTCGACAGGGCCGTCACCCCGGCCTGGGCGTCCGACGAGGCGAGTGTGTACCGGATCCTGACGGCTTCGTGGCTTGCCGCCAGGGCCTCGTCCAAACGGCCCAGGTCGCTCAGGAACGTCATGAGGCCGACGAGGCTCGTGCCGAGGCCGGGGAGGAAGGCGGCAGGTATCAACGTAGCGAGCCGCCGGTAGAGGGCGACCGCTTCCTGAGCGGCGTCCAGTGCGGCTGTCGCTTCTCCGGACCGGCCGAGGAGTACCGAGAGATTGTTGAGGCTCATGCCCAGGTCGAGCAGGAAGGCTGCGGGATTCGATTTGGCGAGGCTGCGGTGGATGGAGACCGCTTCGGCCATGGCGTCGAGCGCGGGCGTTCGCTGGTCGGCCTGGTCCAGGCCGAGAGCCAGATTGTGGAGGCTCCTCGCGAGATCCGGCAGGTGGGCGGCGGGGTTGGCCGCCGCCAGGGCGCGACGGATCGAGACGGCTTCCGTGCTGCTGTGCAGTGCCTCCTCGTGACGGCCGACATCAGCGAGCCGGATCGCGAGGCTGTCGAGGCCGTTGGCGAGGTTGGGTAGGTAGGCGTCGGGGTTCGAGTCGGCGAGCCGACGGTAGTGGCCGACCGCTTCGGCCGCCGCTTCCAGCGCCGCGCCGTGTCTGCCGAGCTGGCCCAGCTCGCCCGCCAGGTTGACGAGGCTCCCGGCGAGGTCGGGCAGGAAAGCATCAGGATTGCCCTCGGCGAGGTGCCGGTAGATCTGCACGGCTTCACGGCTCGACGCCAGCGCCTCCTCGTGCCGGCCCATCGTCGCCAGCCGGCTGCCCAGATTGCTGAGGGCGGCGGCGAGGTCGGGCCGGTAGGCATCGGGGTCCGTTTCGCCCAGTCGGCGCCGGACGTTGACGGCCTCCGCCGTGACGGAGAGGGCTTCGTCGAAGCGGCCCACGGCCGAAAGACTGATGCCCAGGTTGTTGAGCCCCCTCCCGAGGCCGGGCAGATGGGGGTCGGGTGTCGTCTCGGCCAGCCTCCGCCAGAGGTCGATCGCCTCGGAGGTGAAGCTCAGGGCCTCCTCGTGCCGCCCCGTTGCGGTGAGGCGCAGGCCGAGGTCGTTGAGGTGTTCGGCGAGTCGGGGCAGCTGGCGGGGGTCGGACTCGGCGAGTGCGCGATACTCGGTGACGAGGCGCCTGGTGAGCCGGACGGCCCAGGAGGCGAGCCGCTCACTCTGCTTGGGGAGGCGCCGGGCCAGCCGCTCCAGTTCGGCCAGGGGGAGATCGGGCGCTGCGGTGATCAGCTCCAGGGCTTCGAGGAGCGGTTCGGGCGCCTCGGACCAGGTGACGGCCTCGACGGCCGCGGGCCCCAGGACATCGGCGTGGTGGACGCAGAGGGTGGTGAGCCCGTCATTGAGCAGGTTCCCGAAGACCCGGTGGGTGGCGGCCCGGGCGTAGACGGTCAGGAGCTGGGCGATCTGCGCGGCGGAGGCGCCGGGCACGATGTGACGGACGAGGGCGGGATCCTCCACGAGCCTTCGGCCGACGAAGCGCTCGGCCAGACGGTCGGGTTGGAGCGGTTCCCACGGGCGGGAACGGGTGGACGGCGACACGGCGGAGATCCAGGAGCGGACCGCGTCCCGGCGGTCGCGACTCTGGTCCGCCAGGGCGGGGACCCGGTTGAGGAGTTCGTCGGCCTCCGTACGGTCCTCGGCTCCGAACAGGAAGGCTACAGCCAGGGCGCTCCGCAGGGTTTCCATGGACAGGGCGTGCCTCAACCGCGACGCGTCGGCGAGACCGTACCAGTAGCGCTGTTCGTGGCTGAGCAGCCGGTCCTCGAGTTCCTCGGGCCGCAGGGCGGGTTCCTCGTCCACGGAGTCGTGGGCGAGCTGTTCGGCGGTGTCCAGGAGATCGGCCAGCGCGGTCATGTGGAGTGCGAGAAGCGTCCGGTCCGCCCCCGGGACGAGGTGGCCGTCGAGACGCGACGGGTCGACGAGACGGTCCGCGATGTGCGGCCAGTCGTGCTGCTCCCAGCCGGGTACCCGGCTCAGCTCGGTCGCGAAGCCGCGTACCGCGCGCACGTACTCCTCCTCGGGCAGGACGTCGGACTCCTCCTGCCACGGTGGGAGCGCGACGACCTCGGCGCGGTCGAGGAGACCGGCGACGGCGGGACCGGTGGTCGCCAGGGCGTGCCACCAGTCGCCCGCGGTCCGGGCGAGGAGGAGGAGTCTGAACGGGAGGCCGGATCGCTCACGGTCGGCGGCGATTCTCAGGAGCGCCCGGAGCTGGTCGGCACGGGCTTCGGCGTAGTCCACGACGATCAGCGTCGGTGCGGCCGCACGCGTCAGCCGGTCGAGGCCCCCCGCAGCGGCCGCGCGCAGCCAGAGCGGCGCCCAGCCCTCGGCGTTGAGAAGATTGATCAGCTCCTGGGCGAGCCTGGTCTTCCCCTGGCCACCGGCGCCGTGGATCAGCCGCACGTCGGCGCCCGGCTCGCGTGCCCAGTCCCGGAGCCGGGCGAGCTCGGCGGCCCGGCCGCGGTACGGGAGGACCTGGTACCGGGCCTGGAGCAGCGCGGCGGGCGTGCTCCAGGTCGACCGGGGGCGTGCCGGGAAGGCATCGGCCAACTCGAGCCATTCGACGGGTTCGAGGAACAGGACAGTCTGCGGCAGGTGCCGGAGCAGCGTGTCGCGGAACGAGGGGTCCGCCAGTAGTTGGGAGCTGGGCACCACCACGAAGTCGGCCCGCTGCCGATGGGACGATGTCACGACGCCCGTGAGCAGGTCGCCGCAGAACACGGCGCATCCGGCGACCGCCTCCCGGAACGAGTTCCCGGGTGCGAAGCCCAGGGTCATGATGGAACGCTCGCTCCTCGGGCCGGCCGGGCGGAGTGTTCCGACGGCAGAACGGAGGCTGTCCGGCCGTCGGTCGAACGGTGTGTCCGCCCAGGCCACCCGGCATTCCGTCGTGACCGAATCGGTGACGAGTCGCCCCCAGCGGACGGTGGCCGCGGCCGGAGCGAGGGCCGGAGCGCGGTCGTCCAGGCGGATCAACGCGATGCCCTCCAGGGTTTTGCCGGTCCCGGTCCACACAACGTAGCCGCCCAGCCATTGGTCCTCCGCCGTTCGGTACACCTCCACCACGGTGTCGGAGTAGGGCCGGTCGGGCAGTGCGGTCAGCACCAGGCCGGGCGCGATCTCGTGACCCGACACCTGGTACGCCGCCCCGGACGAACCGGCCACCGGCACCGTGACGCCGACCACCCGTCCCCGCGGCCAACCGTCCGGCCGACCGCTCCGCGTATGGGCCTCCGGTTCCGGTGCCACCGGAGCGACCGTCCGCCTCGCCCGGGGGCGCAACGGCACGGTCGGCGGCTCCTCCGCCGGCCCACCCACGTCCGGAGCCAGGCCGATCGGCAGCTCGACGGTGCGGAACGGGATGCCGCCAGCCGTCACCAGCGTGAGCTGGAGGCCCGGCCCCCCGGCTCCGGTAGCAAAGACGCCGTCCGTGAGCCGCAGGTCCTCGGCCACATGGGCCACGAAGCGCGCCGGACCGTACGTCCCGCCGTACCGGTGGAGCACGACAGCCGCCGAACCCAGGGCCTCGATCTCGATCCCGGGACAGCCCGAGAGCACGCAGCCGATCGCGAACTCCTCCTGGTCGTAAGGCCAGTCGGGGAGCGGGCCCTCGCCCGCGATCTCGACGTCGACCGTGACGAGGTAGCTGCGCCCGGGCTCCACCACGTCCGGCCGGCTCACCAGTGGACGCAACGGCACCGACGGCGGTGTCATGATTCCGTCCCCTCGCCGCACCCTGCCGGCCCGGATTCTGCTGGCCCGACCCCTGTCGAGCCGGTCCTTCTCGCACCGGCCCCCGCCGTGGCGGTCGCGGCCAGGGCTTCCCCGTTCGCGGCGGCGCCGGGGTGGGTGAGGTGCAGGGTGGTCTCCGGATGCCCGTAGTACACGTACAGGAAACTGGTCAGGAAGAGTTTGAAGTCCTTCTCGATGCTCTGCTCGTCCTTGCCGGAGGAATCCCGGGTGCGCTTCGCGTAGTGCTGCCGGTGCTCCCGGAGCACGGCGGCGAGGTTGACGGGCCGGTCCGCGGCGTCCTCCAGCAGGCGGGCCGCGAAGTCGTGGGAGTGGTCGATGTCGATGTCGCCGATGACCGCCACGACAGCGCTCGCGCCCTTGCGGAGGAAGAGTTCGACGAAGCTGCGCACCGGCCGCCCCGGCAGTTGCTCGTCCTGCATGGCCTGCCCGGAGGCACACGAGTTGAGCAGAACCGGTGGCCCGGACTCCTGGAGCGTGCGCATCGGGTAACCGGTGAACCGGTTCAGCGACCGGCCGCCGATGGTGAACGCGTTTGCCGACTCCGAGTAGGAACCGTGGGCGCGGATCATGATCAGGCCGAGCGGATCGTCCGGCCGGTCGAGCCGTGCCATGAGGTCGTCGACTGTCCGGTACGGGGGATCGGCGAGGTACTCCGGGAAGCCGCCGAGCGGCACGTCCAGGTCCCCGTCCAGCAGCATCACCAGCCCGCCCTTGCTGGCGTGCTTCGGCGCCGAGTAGTCCCACACCCGAGGCCCGTCGTGCACGCTGGTCCAGCGGACGACCGGGACCAGCTCACCGAGCCAGGCCCCGTCGCCGCCCGAGGCCGCCGACGGCTCGTGGTAGAAGAGCTCCCAGGGGATGTTGTACGGGGTGTTGTCCCAGACGACCAGCTGCGGCTGGGGCGTCGAGGCGATCAGGTCCCGGATCCAGCGGACCAGGGCGTTCTGGTAGAGCCACCAGTTTCGCACCTGGTGGTAGGCGGTGGACCAGGGGCCGTCGCATCCGGTGCGCACCGGGGCGTCTGCGGCGTTCGTGGCGTCCTTCATCAGCCGGGCGAGCGACAGTCCGAGCTGCGGCAGCTCGGGCGGGCTGGGCGCGGTCTGCACGGTCCGCGCGTGGTGCCAGGTCATCGAGATCCTGGGCTGCTCGGAGGAGCCGCTGCCGGTGACGCAGAGCATCGCCGTCCCGGGCGGCAGGGCCTCGCCCAGGCCCGCCCAGCCGGGCTCGAACTCGTCGCGCGGTCCGGGTCGTTCGACGTCTTCGGGGGCCGGCGCGGCCGGCGGGCGTACGGCGGGGCGCGGGGCGGGAAGGCCGGCGTCGGCGGCGAGCAGGCCGCGCACGGTCGGTGGTTGCGGGGTCGTCATCGTGGCGGACCTGCCTCGGGGCGGTGGCCCGCGCCACCAGGGAGGGCCGGCGCGGTGGGTGGTCCCGCCGGGTCGGCCGCTACCAGCAGCGGTTCGGCGTCCAGGGCCTCGGCGAGGTCGAAGACGAGGTCCGGGTGGAGACCGGTCTCCGGGGCTACGAGTACGGTGCGGGTGCGGGGGAGGGCGCGTACGGCGGCGGCCGCGGTGAGCGCGTCGCCGACGCCCTCCCGTCCGACCCGGGCCGTTACCCGGCCGAGCAGGCTGGCGTCGAGTGGCACATTGCCGCGGCCGTCGGTCACCACGACCAGGACCGCTTCGTGGTGGTTGCCCCGGGACTTCCGGTGGAACCGGCGCAGCTCCTGGGCCGTCAGGTCCAGGGCGTGCGCGAGCGGGCTGGCCGCGCCCGGGACGCGTCCGACGGACGCCAGGATCCGCGGGTCGAGGAGTGAGGCCGCCCGGTACCGTTCGGCGGTGGTCTCGTTCGGGGCACCGTGGTGGCCGAACTCGACGACGGTGACGGCGGCGCTCTCCCGGTAGGCCCAGCGGAGGAACGGCGCCAGTGGCGGGCCGAGGTCCCAGCCCGCGCGGCACGAGTGGTCCAGCAGTAGGAACAGCGCCCGGCCGCTGTCCCGGGTGCGCTGGTACTGCCGCAGGTCCGCGGCGCTCACAGCCAGGCCCGGTGGCGCCTCGGGCGGAGCACCGTGCGGTGCACCGGGCCGGTCCGCCGCGTCCGGGCGGGACGGCGCCCCGGGCCGGCGGACCGCCTGGAACTTCGCGGCCTCCAGCAGGGTGGGAACGAGGGCGAGGTCGTGGAGGTCGCGGGCCGGGCGGACGCCGGTGCGCCGCCCGCCCGTCGGCCGTTCGGCGGCGGAGCGGTGCCGGTCAGAGCGCAGGGAGGCGAACGGGGGCAGCGCCGCCGGGTCGTCCTCCGGGTAGGGCGGACCGGGGTTCTCCCCGGCCACTGAGGCCTGTTCGGGGTCCAGCGCGCGGACGGCCGGTGGGACGACCGCGGATCGCGCACCGGCCGGGTCGGCGGTCGGCGGACTCGCGAGGGTGCCCGCTGTGGTCGGTTCGGGCGCGGTCGGGGGCGGCGGAGCCACGGGCGGTGCGGCCGGGAGCGGGGCGGCCGGGCGGGGTGGCGCGGGGGCCTGCGGCGTGGTCAGGCCGAGCAGCCGGGCGGCCTCGCGCACATGCTCCGCGCCGATCTGCTCGGCGCCGCTGGCCAGCACCCGGGCCGTGCGGGCGAGCGCGAGGTCCCGGCGCCGGCCGGGACTGCCGGGCATCAGGGCGACGACCAGGGCGGCTGCTTCGGGGCCGAGCCGGGGGAGGCGTGTGGGGTGCGGCCGACAGCGGCGCTCAGGCATCAGCGCGCGGAGCAGCGCCAGGTCGTCGGCAGGCTCGGGCGTCTCGGGTCCCTGGGGTGCCCCGGGCGACGCGGGCGCTTCGGGCGGCCGGGCGGTGGCACTCGCCGCCGCGTCCGGGACCGGCCGACGCGGCCCTTCGGTGCGCAGCGCGTGCAGGATTCGCGCGAGGTCGCCCGCGTCGGCCCGCAGTGGGAAGCGGTCGAGCAGGTGCGGGGAGAGCCGGGCGGCCGCCGCGCGGGGCAGGGCGGCCAGCCAGCGGGTCCGGGGCTCCCAGCGCAGGCTGTGCCCGAGCCGTTCCACGGACGCGGCGTCGGAGTCGAGCAGCGCCAGCGCCGCCTGGACGACGGGGAGCGGGGCGTGTTCGAGATCGGGCACCAGTGCGACCGGCGGCGGGCCGTCGTCGTCCTGCTCGACGAGGGTGCCGGGCCGCAGGGCGAAGCCGTGGTGGGCGGGCGCGGTCGGCAGCCAGATGCTCTCGGCGGTGCTCCAGGCCCCGAGGACGACGATCGGGCCGAGCGACCGGGCCGCGCCCTCCCCGCTCGGTCCGTCCGGGCCGGCGGCGCCCCCGTGCAGCGCCCTCTCCGCTCCCTCGGCCAGGCGTTCGGCGAGCAGCCGGCCGAGCAGGGGCAGCAGTGCCGGATCCAGGTCGAACAGCAGCAGGCCGCCGAGCCGCCGCTCCGCCGTCACGCAGTCGAGCAGGGTCAGTACCCGGGCGAGCGCGGTGGGTACGGAGGTCACGCCTGCCGTCCGGCCGGGACCGCCAGCACCTCGGCTACCTGCCGGTCCTGCTCCGCCCCCCAGGCTGGCAGCGAGCCCGACTGCCCGGTGGAGCGACGGTGGACCAGTGCTGGTCGGGCCACCCGCCGCAGGTGGTCGGCCGTGACCTCCGGAGCGTTCTCGATCGCGGCCAGGGCCCGCGCGGCCCGGCAGAGGACCAGGTCGCCGCGGTGGCCGACGACGCGGAACTCGGCCGCCAGCCTGCCGCAGTCACGCAGGGTGTTCGCTCCGTAGGCGACCGAGCCGAGCCGCTCCCTGGCCGCGTCGAGTTCGGCCCTGCGGGCCGCGTCACTCGCCAGCGCGTCGTTCAGGAAGGCGGACTCCGGGTCGTCGCGCTCGGCCTCGAAGCGCAGCACCGTCTCGATGATCTCCTGCCGTTGCTCGGGTTCCTCCTCCGCCGCGACGTCGGCGACCAGGCCGAACCGGTCGAGGAGTTGGGGCCGGAGCCCGCCCTCGTCGGGGTTCATGGTGCCGACGAGGGTGAAGTCCACCTCCTGGCGCTGTTCGGCCAGGCCCTCGCGCTGGACGCTGAGGAGTCCGGTCGAGGTCACGTCCAGGATGATGTTGACGAGGTAGTCGTCGAGCAGGTTGATCTCGTCGATGTAGAGGATCCGTGACGCGGAGCGGGAGGCCTCGACGAGCAGCCCGTCCTCCGGTTCCGCCGCCCCCTGCATCAGCTTCTTGATCTGCCAGCCGCCCAGCACCCGGTCGTCGGTCGCCCCGATCGGCAGGGTGACGGGCAGTTCGCCCGCGACCATGAGGCTGAACGCGCGGATGGTGGTCGTCTTGGCGGTCCCGCGCTGGCCGGTGGCGAGCACCCCGCCGACCGCCGGGTCGACGTGGGCGATCTCCAGGGCCGTGCGGAGGTCCTGCTGACCGACGAGCAGGGAGTACGGCAGGATCCGCCGCCGCCCGGTGGCCGGGGCCGTCATGGGGTTCCTCCAGTGCCGCCTCCGTCGACGGCGTAGGTCCGGGCGGGGTCCACCGGGATGCCCTGGCGCCAGAAGTCGCTCAGCTCGGTGAAGAGGGCGTGTTCGTCGCCCTGGCGGGCGGGCACCGCGAACCGCAGCCCCTTGAGCAGCTCGGTCCGCTGCAGGTCGAAGGCCACGTGGACGCTCTCCCCGTAGCCGAGCGCCGCCTGGACCGCGCCGCGGTAGGCTGCCGCCGCCACGAGCAGCGGGACCAGCGCCAGCAGCAGCCACCACCCGGTGCGCAGCAGCAGCACGCCCGCTGCGACGGCGGTGGCCGTCATGACGGCCGCGATCCGTACGGCGCCGTCCAGGGCGTCGCGCCGGTCGTCGACGAGGGCGCGCACCTCCGCGCCGAGCAGCGGGTGGAGCCGGGGCCAGGCCGCCGCGGCGTCCAGGCCGTAGGGGCGCCCGGCGCTGTCCTCCAGGGCGGCGAGCGCGTTGCCCAGGGCGGTCGGACGCAGCAGGTGGTCGGGGAGCGGGAAGCGCCGCCGCAGCTCCTGCCCGGCCGCCCCGGCCCGCTGGACCGTCTCCGGGCCGAGCGTGGCGCCCGTGCCCTGGGGCAACAGGGAGGCCGTCTCCAGGGCGCGCTTGCGTCGCTCCTGGCGGCGCAGGGCCCGGCCGCCGCCCAGCAGCCGCGGCCAGTCCCCCTCGAAGAGCCGGACGAGGGGGAGCTGGAGGGGGTTGAGTAGGACGCCCAGCAGCGTGACGGCGAGCACCAGCGCCACCAGTTCGCCGGCACCCAGTCCGGCGGCCGTCGCCCAGGCGGCCTTGAAGCTCAGCCCCGACCCCTCGGGCGCCGCCCAGCCGCGGGCGCCCGCCCACACGAGCGTCAGGAGAAACACCAGCGCCGCGTAGGTCGGCAGGTAGCCGAGCAGGAAGAAGCGCCGGCCGGCGCCGAGTTCGGCCGGCGGTTTGAGGGTGCCGGGAAGGTTCATCGCCGCAGCTCCATCGTGCCGTGACCGGTGACGTCGCACGCCGGGAGGGTGCGCGGATCGTAGTACGAGAGGACGCTCGCGCGGTCGCAGGCGGGGACGGCGCAGACGAACCGGATCGCCTTGAACTGCTGGGAGAGCCCCGGCAGCGTGGCCCGGTCGGCCGCGCCGAACTCGGGTTGCTCGCTGGCGGTTCCGGCCGTCAGGCCCAGCCGGTGGGGAGTCGCGATCCCGATGTCCCGCCCGTCCAGGCGGATCATCACCGCGCGCACCCCCGGCCGGGCACGGAACAGCGTTTCGAGGCGGGACCGCACCTCGTCGGACCGCTCCTCGGCGGTGACGTCGAGTTCCGCGTCGACCTCCGCCGGGCGGGCGCCGGTGTCGATCAGCCGACCCAGCCGGTTCTGCGCCCGCCTGACATCCTCGTTCGTCATGACCCCCCTCAGGCACGAGCGACGGGATCATCCTACGGTCAACTCCCCTTCCAACAGACCGTCCTGAATCTCAATCACCAATCATTCCGGTACCGCCCCGGCATCGGGCGGGTGTGACTGGAGGCGCTGGTTGGCGGAGCATGCTGATGCTGCTGCAGGTTGTGGCTTTTCGGACAGGTGCTGGTGTGACTCATCAGGCTAACTGTCTTGTCAGCACTGGTGCCGACGATCGAGTTGTTGGAGCAGACGGCGGAGGCGTGGTCGCTGCGGGGCGGGCGTCGCGGGCTGGCGGTGGCGGCGTGTTCGCGTGAG
>NZ_JBHVIV010000142.1:0-14848 GCF_042799475.1 Kitasatospora sp. NPDC057692
CCAAATCGGTTCACGCCGTCCTTGGTTCCCCCCGGGGACTTTGCGGGCCGGCGTTCAACGCTTCCCACCGTACGACCCCTAAGGCCCGGGCGGCCGGGCCGCGGCCACCGCGGCCGTAGGTCGGTCGCGAAAAACTCAGCTGTCCTGCTTCAGCGCCTCGATCGCGCGCTGGGTGACCTCGTCGACCTTGCCGAGGGCCGGGATCGTGGCGATCAGGCCCTGCTGGCGGTAGTAGTCGATGATCGGCTCGGTCTCCGTGTGGTAGACCTCCAGCCGGGTCCGCACCTTGTCCTCGGTGTCGTCCGAGCGCTGGTACAGCTCGCCGCCGCACTCGTCGCAGACGCCGTCGGCCTTCGGCGGGTTGTAGTCCACGTGGAACACGTGGCCGCCGTCGTTGCGGCAGAGCCGTCGGCCGGCGATCCGGCGGACGACCTCGTCCTCGGGGACCTCCAGGTCGAGCACGCCGTCGAGCTTGATGCCCTGCTCGGCGAGGAACTCGTCCAGCGCCTTCGCCTGGCCCAGGTTGCGCGGGAAGCCGTCCAGCAGGAAGCCGTTGGCGGCGTCCTCCTGGAGCATCCGGTCCTTGGCCATCCCGATCGTGACCTCGTCGGGAACCAGGCGGCCCGCGTCCATGTAGCTCTTGGCCTCGACACCCAGCGGGGTGCCCTGGCCGATGTTGGCGCGGAAGAGGTCGCCGGTGGAGATGTGGGGGATGGACAGGGTCTTGGCGAGGAGGTGCGCCTGAGTACCCTTCCCGGCCCCGGGGGGTCCGACGAGGACAATACGCATCAGCGGAGGAACCCTTCGTAATTGCGCTGCTGGAGCTGGCTCTCGATCTGCTTCACAGTTTCGAGTCCGACGCCGACGACGATGAGCACGCTGGTGCCGCCGAACGGGAAGTTGGTCTGCTGTCCGAAGGCGACCAGGGCGATCATCGGGATCAACGCGATCAGGCCCAGGTAGAGCGAACCCGGCCACGTGATGCGGGTGAGCACGTAGTTCAGGTACTCGGCCGTCGGGCGGCCGGCCCGGATACCCGGGATGAACCCACCATACTTCTTCATGTTGTCGGCGACTTCTTCGGGGTTGAAGGAGATCGCGACGTAGAAGAAGGCGAAGAAGACGATCAGCAGGAAGTAGGTGGCCATGTAGATCGGGTGGTCACCGCGCACGAAGTGCTGGTTGATCCACACCGCCCAGCCGGCCTGGCTGTTGGTCAGCTGGACCACCAGGGCCGGGATGTACAGCAGCGACGAGGCGAAGATGACCGGGATGACACCGGCCTGGTTCACCTTGAGCGGGATGTAGGTCGACGTGCCGCCGAAGGCCCGCCGCCCGATCATCCGCTTCGCGTACTGGACCGGGATCCGGCGCTGGGCCTGCTCGACGAAGATGACGAGCATCACAACGATGACGCCGATCGCGATGACCGAGAGGAACTCGACCCAGCCGCCGCCGATGGTGCCGGACTGCTTGATCGCCCACATCGAGGTGGGGAACTGGGCGGCGATCGAGGTGAAGATCAGCAGCGACATGCCGTTGCCGATGCCGCGGTCGGTGATCAGCTCACCGAGCCACATGATCACCGTGGTGCCGGCGGTCATGGTCAGGACCATGACGGCGATCCGGAACACGCCGGTGTCCGGCACGATCTGGTTGGCGTAGACGCAGCCCGAGAACAGGGCGCCGCTGGACGCGGTCGCCACGATGCCGGTGCCCTGGAGCACCGCCAGCGCGATGGTCAGGTACCGGGTGTACTGCGTGATCTTCGCCTGGCCGGCCTGCCCCTCCTTCTTGAGCGCCTCGAGTCGCGGGATCACGACGGTGAGGAGCTGGAGGATGATGCTCGCCGTGATGTACGGCATGATGCCGAGGGCGAAGATCGTCAGCTGGAGCAGCGCCCCGCCGGAGAACAGGTTCACCAGCCCGAACAGGCCGTTGTTCTTGGTCTCCTTGATGCAGGCGTGAACCGCCTCGAAGTCGACCCCTGGTACGGGAACGTGCGAGCCCAGCCGGAACAGCACCATGATGCCCAGCGTGAACAGCAGCTTCTTGCGCAGGTCGGGCGTCTGGAACGCCCGCGCGAACGCACTGAGCACGGTGCCTCCTGCGCCTCCCGCACGTCGTCGGCGGGAGGGTCGGTCCTGAATGGGAGTTTGCGGTTCGGGCTCCGTTACAGACGGCACAGGCGAGCCTATGCGCAGCCTACAAGGGAACTCCACGGACTCTAACAGTGCACGGCCGCTCGAAAGAAGCGCGTACCGCCGCTCCCCCACTCACGGGGTACGGGATGCCCGGTTTTGCCACACAAAAGAACGAGGGCCCGGCCATCACCATCCGGACACCCGCGCCCCGGAAAGGGCCGGAAACGGCGCGAGCCCCGCGCCTCCCAGGGGGAGACGCGGGGCTCGCGGGGTGTCAGCGGGCTCAGACGAGCTCGGTGACGGTACCGCCGGCGGCGGTGATCTTCTCGGCGGCCGAGCCGGAGACGGCGTCGACCGTCACCTGCAGGGCGACCGAGATCTCGCCGGTGCCGAGCACCTTGACGAGGGAGTTCTTGCGAACCGCGCCCTTGGCGACCAGGTCCTCGACCGTGACGGCGCCACCCTGCGGGTAGAGCTCGGCCAGCTTGTCGAGGTTGACGACCTGGAACGTGATCTTGAACGGGTTCTTGAAGCCCTTCAGCTTCGGCAGACGCATGTGGAGCGGCATCTGGCCACCCTCGAAGCGCTGCGGAACCTGGTAGCGGGCCTTGGTGCCCTTGGTACCACGACCAGCGGTCTTACCCTTGGACGCCTCACCACGACCCACACGGATCTTGTCGGTCTTGGCACCCGGGGCGGGACGCAGGTTGTGGATCTTGATCGGGTTGTCGCCCATGATCAGTCCACCTCCTCAACCGTCACCAGGTGACGGACCGTGTGGGCCATCCCGCGGATCTCGGGACGGTCCTCCTTCACCACGACGTCGTGCATGCGCTTGAGGCCAAGCGAGCGCAGGGTGTCGCGGTGGTTCTGCTTGCTGCCGATGTACGACTTGGTCTGCGTGATCTTCAGGCGAGCCATCAGGCACTCACCCCGGCAGCAGCCCGAGCCCGCAGAAGACCGGCCGGAGCCACGTCCTCGAGCGGCAGGCCACGGCGGGCCGCGACCTCCTCGGGACGCTGGATCTGCTTCAGCGCGGCAACCGTGGCGTGCACGATGTTGATCGCGTTGTCCGAGCCGAGCGACTTCGACAGGATGTCGTGAACGCCGGCGCACTCCAGGACGGCACGCACCGGGCCACCGGCGATAACACCGGTACCGGGGGCGGCGGGCTTCAGCAGCACGACGCCGGCGGCCTTCTCGCCCTGAACGGGGTGCGCGATGGTGCCCTGGATACGGGGGACCTTGAAGAAGTTCTTCTTGGCCTCCTCAACACCCTTGGCGATGGCGGCCGGAACCTCCTTCGCCTTCCCGTAGCCGACACCTACGGTGCCGTCACCGTCGCCCACCACGACCAGCGCGGTGAAGCTGAAGCGACGACCACCCTTGACAACCTTGGCGACGCGGTTGATCGCGACGACGCGCTCGACGTAAGCGGTCTTCTCGACGGCGGGGGCGTTGCCCCGGTCGTCACGCTTACGGTCGCGCCGCTCGCCACCGGTGCCGCCGCCGGCGCCGCTACCGCGGCGCTGGGGTCCAGCCATTGGAATTACCTCTCTCGATTACGTCCGCCGACAGAGTCGACGAGCGGCTTAGAAGTCGAGCCCGGCCTCGCGGGCCGCGTCCGCCAGGGCGGCGATGCGGCCGGCGTACCGGTTGCCCGCGCGGTCGAAGACGACCGACTCGATGCCGGCGGCCTTGGCGCGCTCGGCGACCAGGCTCCCGACCTTCTTGGCCAGCTCGGTCTTGTCGCCCTCGGCGCCCTTGATGGACACGTCGAGGGTGGACGCCGACGCCAGGGTGTGACCCTTGGCGTCGTCGATGACCTGGGCGACCATGTGACGGTTCGAGCGCGTCACGACGAGGCGCGGACGCACCTCGCTGCCGACGATGCGCTTGCGAACGCGGATCGCGCGGCGCTTGCGAGCGGCGCTCTTGTAGGCGTTGCCCTTGCCGATCTTGACAGAGACACTCATCGCTTACTTACCACTCTTTCCGACCTTGCGGCGGATGACCTCGCCCGCGTACTTGACACCCTTGGCCTTGTACGGGTCGGGCTTGCGCAGCTTGCGGATCTTCGCGGCGACCTCGCCGACCTTCTGCTTGTCGATGCCGTCCACGTGGAACTTGGTGGCCGACTCGACGACGAAGGAGATGCCCTCCGGAGCCTCGACGAGGATCGGGTGGCTGTAGCCCAGCTGGAACTCCATGTCGGAGCCCTTCGCCAGAACTCGGTAGCCGACACCGCTGATCTCCAGCGACTTGCGGTAGCCCGCGGTCACGCCGGTGATCATGTTCGCCACCAGCGTGCGGGTCAGGCCGTGCAGGGCCTTCGACTGACGCTCGTCGTTGGGGCGGGTGACGGCCAGAATGCCGTCCTCGCCCTTGCCGATCTCGATCGGCGCGGCGACGACGTGGGTGAGGGAACCCTTCGGGCCCTTCACCGAGACCGTCTGGCCATCGATGGTGACGTCCACGCCAGCGGGGACCTGGATGGGCAGCCGTCCAATGCGCGACATTGCTGTACCTCCGTTTCCCGAATTACCAGACGTAGGCGAGAACTTCTCCGCCTACGCCCTTCTTGGCGGCCTGCTTGTCGGTGAGGAGACCCGAGGACGTGGAGATGATCGCCACGCCCAGGCCGCCGAGCACCTTCGGCAGGTTGGTGGACTTTGCGTAAACGCGCAGACCCGGCTTGCTGATGCGCTTGATGCCGGCGATGGAGCGCTCACGGTTGGGGCCGAACTTGAGCTCGATGGTCAGCTTCTTGCCGACCTCGCCCTCAACCGGCTCCTCAACCTTGTAGGAGGAGATGTACCCCTCCTGCTGCAGGATCTCGGCGACGTGCGCCTTGATCTTGCTGGCCGGCATCGCCACGGAGTCGTGGTACGCCGAGTTCGCGTTACGCAGACGCGTGAGCATGTCTGCGATGGGGTCGGTCATGGTCATGATGGCCTCAGGCCTCTCTCGCCGCGGTTTCTCCGCGCCAGGTCCCCCTTCCGCACTCTTTCGAGTTCGTCAGGGGCACAAGCGCAGGGGACCTGCGACGTCGTAAGACTGGGTGCGAGCCCTCTCGCAAGAGGGCCACGGGCATCCATGGGGACGCCGTGGCAGGGGGCCCGACCCCACTACCTTACGGGAATCCGTACGGTAGGCCCAAAACGGGCCGCTGTGGGATCGGGCACCTCTGCTTCGCCGTGTGCCTGGAGCGTCCGGCTCCTCCGGTGAAAGAGGACTACCAGGAGCTCTTGGTCACGCCCGGCAGCTCGCCGCGGTGGGCCATCTCACGGAGGCACACACGGCACAGGCCGAACTTGCGGTATACCGAGTGCGGACGGCCGCAGCGCTGGCACCGGGTGTAGGCCCGGACGCCGAACTTCGGCTTCCGCTCGGCCTTCGCGATGAGGGACTTCTTCGCCATTGGCTCACGCCTCCTTGAACGGGAAGCCCAGAGCACGCAGGAGCGCCCGGCCCTCGTCGTCGGTCTGCGCGGTGGTCACGACGGTGATGTCCATACCGCGCTGACGGTCGACCTTGTCCTGGTCGATCTCGTGGAACATAACCTGCTCGGTCAGACCGAAGGTGTAGTTGCCACGGCCGTCGAACTGCTTGGGGGAGAGACCGCGGAAGTCACGGATACGCGGCAGGGCCAGCGACACCAGACGGTCCAGGAACTCCCACATGCGGTCACCACGGAGGGTGACGTGGGTGCCGATCGGCTGGCCCTCGCGCAGCTTGAACTGCGCGATGGACTTGCGAGCCTTGGTCACGGCCGGCTTCTGACCGGTGATCGCGGTCAGGTCGCGGATCGCGCCCTCGATCAGCTTGCTGTCACGGGCGGCCTCGCCGACACCCATGTTGACGACGACCTTGACCAGGCCGGGCGTCAGCATGACGTTCTCGTACGAGAACTGCTCCTGCAGCTGACCCTTGATCTCGGAGTTGTAACGCTCCTTGAGGCGGGGGGTCACCTTCTCAACAGACGTCTCAGACATCAGATGTCCTCACCGGTTCGCTTGGCAACGCGGATCTTGTTGCCCTCGTCATCGAAGCGGTAGCCAACGCGGGTGACGACCTTCTTGCCGTCCTTCTCCACGACCAGCTGGACGTTGGAGACGTGCACCGGGGCCTCGACGGTGACAATGCCACCCTGAGTGCCCGGACCCGGCTTGGTGTGCTTCTTGACCCGGTTCACACCCTCGACCAGGACCTTGTTCTCGGCGGGCATGGCCTGGATGACCTTGCCCTGCTTGCCGCGGTCCTTGCCGGTGATGACCTGGACCAGGTCACCCTTCTTGATCTTCATGCTGTTCGCCATGGGTTAGAGCACCTCCGGCGCCAGCGAGATGATCTTCATGAACTTCTTGTCACGCAGCTCGCGGCCCACCGGGCCGAAGATGCGGGTACCGCGGGGGTCACCGTCGGTGTTCTTGAGAACGACAGCGGCGTTCTCGTCGAACCGGATGTACGAACCGTCGGGACGACGGCGCGACTTCACGGTACGGACGACGACGCACTTGACGACGTCACCCTTCTTCACCGAACCGCCGGGGATCGCGTCCTTGACGGTGGCGACAATGACGTCCCCGATACCGGCGTAGCGGCGACCGGAACCACCGAGAACGCGGATGCAAAGGATTTCCTTCGCGCCCGTGTTGTCGGCGACACGCAGTCGCGACTCCTGCTGGATCACAGCTTTCTCCTGATCGTCAACGAGAGCTGACGGGCCGGCCGCTGCTCACACCAGCGCCCGCGAGGGACCTGGTGCACATACGGCCGTACCACATCGACTTCGTTACTTGGCCTTCTCGAGGATCTCGACGACGCGCCAGCGCTTCGTCGCGGACAGCGGGCGGGTCTCCATGAGGAGGACCCGGTCGCCGATGCCGCAGGCGTTCGCCTCGTCGTGCGCCTTCAGCTTGTTCGTACGGCGGATGACCTTGCCGTACAGCGCGTGCTTGACGCGGTCCTCGACGGCGACGACGACGGTCTTGTCCATCTTGTCGCTGACGACGAGACCCTCACGGGTCTTGCGGAAACCGCGCGTCTCGTTGGTGTTCTCAGTCATCAGGCGTTCTCCACCGTCTCGATGCCCAGCTCGCGCTCGCGCATCAGGGTGTAGATCCGCGCGATGTCCTTACGGACGAGCTTGAGCCGTCCGTGGTTGTCGAGCTGCCCGGTCGCCGCCTGGAAGCGGAGGTTGAACAGCTCCTCCTTGGCCTCGCGCAGCTTGGCAACGAGACCCTCGTTGTCCAGCTGGCGGAGGTCAGCAGCCTTGGTAGCGGCCGACATCAGCTCTCACCGTCCTCGCGCCGGACGATCCGGCACTTCATCGGAAGCTTGTGAGCGGCGCGGGTCAGCGCCTCACGAGCGACCTTCTCGTTCGGGTACGACAGCTCGAACATGACCCGACCCGGGTGCACGTTCGCGATCCACCACTCCGGCGAACCCTTACCGGAACCCATGCGGGTCTCGGCCGGCTTCTTGGTCAGCGGACGGTCCGGGTAGATGTTGATCCAGACCTTGCCGCCACGGCGGATGTGACGGGTGATCGCGATACGAGCGGACTCGATCTGACGGTTCGTCACGTAGGCCGGGGTCACGGCCTGGATGCCGAACTGGCCGAACGCCAGCTCGGTGCCACCCTTGGAGGCGCCGCGGCGCTTCGGGTGGTGCTGCTTGCGGTGCTTGACCCGACGGGGGATCAGCATTGCGGTCAGGCCTCCGTTCCGGTGTTCTCGGCGGCCGGAGCCTCGGCGGCCTGGGCCGCGGGGGCCTCGGCAGCGGCGGGACGACGGCCGCGGCCACCGCGCTCGCCACCGCGGCGCTCGCCACCGCGGGCGGGACGACCACCCTCGGGGCGGGCCGGGCGGTTGCCCGAGCGGGCGGCGGCGTTCTCAGCGCGGACCTCGGCGATGTTCTTGACGTCGCCCTTGTAGATCCAGACCTTCACGCCGATGCGGCCGAAGGTCGTCTTGGCCTCGAAGAAGCCGTAGTCGACGTTCGCGCGCAGGGTGTGCAGCGGCACACGGCCCTCGCGGTAGAACTCCGAACGGCTCATCTCGGCGCCGCCGAGACGACCGGAGCACTGGACCTTGATGCCCTTGGCGCCGGACTTCATGGTGCCCTGCATCGACTTGCGCATGGCACGGCGGAAGGAGACGCGGGAGGACAGCTGCTCCGCGACGCCCTGAGCCACGAGCTGGGCGTCCAGCTCGGGGTTCTTGACCTCGAGGATGTTCAGCTGGACCTGCTTGCCGGTCAGCTTCTCGAGGTCGCCGCGGATGCGGTCGGCCTCGGTGCCGCGCCGGCCGATCACGATGCCGGGGCGAGCGGTGTGGATGTCGACGCGGACGCGGTCGCGGGTGCGCTCGATCTCGACCTTGGAGATGCCGGCGCGCTCCATGCCCTTCGTCATCATGCGACGAATGGCGACGTCTTCCTTGACGTAGTCCTTGTACAGCTTGTCGGCGTACCAGCGGGACTTGAAGTCCGTGCTGATGCCGAGGCGGAACCCGTGCGGGTTAACCTTCTGGCCCATTACCGGGTCCCTTCCTTGCTGCTGACGACCACGGTGATGTGGCTGGTCCGCTTGCGGATCCGGTAGGCACGACCCTGCGCGCGCGGACGGAACCGCTTCAGGGTCGGACCCTCGTCAACGTACGCCTCGCTGATGACGAGGTCGTCCACGTTGGAGTGGTTGTAGTTGTGCGCGGCGTTGGCGATGGCGCTGTCGAGCACCTTGCCGACCGGCACGGTCGCGGCCTGCGGAGCGAACCGCAGGATCGCCTGGGCCTCCGTGGCGTTCAGGCCACGGATGAGGTCCACCACGCGGCGGGCCTTCATGGGCGTGACGCGGATGTACCGCGCCTGGGCCCTGGCTTCCATGGTTGTCCCCTTGCTGGTGTAAGTCATTGAGTCGGTAATCTCGCTGGCGACTAGCGACGCTTCGACTTGCGGTCGTCCTTGACGTGACCGCGGAAGGTACGCGTCGGCGCGAACTCGCCGAGCTTGTGGCCGACCATCGACTCGGTGACGAACACCGGGACGTGCTTACGGCCATCGTGCACCGCGATCGTGTGGCCGAGCATGGCCGGGAAGATCACGGAGCGACGGGACCAGGTCTTGATGACGTTCTGGGTACCCGCCTCGTTCTGCGCGTCCACCTTCTTGAGAAGGTGGCCGTCAATGAAGGGGCCCTTCTTGAGACTGCGCGGCATCTGACCTGCTCCTAGCGCTTCTTGTTGGTCTTGCGGCGGCGCACGATGAGGGCGTTCGAAGCCTTCTTCGGGCTACGAGTGCGACCCTCCTTCTGGCCCCACGGCGAAACCGGGTGGCGACCACCGGAGGTCTTACCCTCACCACCACCGTGCGGGTGGTCGATCGGGTTCATGGCCACACCACGCACGGTCGGGCGGACGCCCTTCCAGCGCATACGGCCGGCCTTGCCCCAGTTGATGTTCGACTGCTCGGCGTTGCCGACCTCGCCGACGGTCGCGCGGCAGCGCGCGTCGACCAGGCGGATCTCACCGGAGGGCATGCGCAGGTGCGCCATCTTGCCCTCACGCGCCAGCAGCTGAATGCCGGAACCGGCCGAGCGGGCCAGCTTGGCACCGCCGCCGGGACGCAGCTCCACCGCGTGGATGGTCGTACCGACCGGGATGTTGCGAAGCGGCAGGTTGTTGCCGGGCTTGATGTCGGCGCCGGCGCCGTTCTCGACCCGGTCGCCCTGCGCGATGCCGCGCGGCGCGATGATGTAGCGCTTCTCGCCGTCCGCGTAGTGCAGGAGCGCGATGCGCGCGGTGCGGTTCGGGTCGTACTCGATGTGCGCGACCTTGGCCGGCACGCCGTCCTTGTCGTGACGACGGAAGTCGATCACACGGTAGGCGCGCTTGTGTCCGCCACCCTGGTGGCGAACGGTGATCCGACCGGCGTTGTTACGGCCGCCCTTGCTGTGCAGGGGGCGAACCAGCGACTTCTCCGGCGTGGACCGCGTGATTTCGACGAAGTCGGCCACGCTGGAGCCACGACGGCCCGGCGTAGTCGGCTTGTACTTGCGGATACCCATTTTCGTCCTCGTCTTGATCGACGATCACGGCCTCCGTCAGGAGGTCGGACCACCGAAGATGTCGATGCGGTTGCCCTCAGCCAGCGTCACGATGGCGCGCTTGGTGTCCTTGCGCTTGCCAAAACCCGTCTTGGAGCGCTTGCGCTTGCCCTGACGGTTGAGCGTGTTGACGGACTCGACCTTGACCGAGAAGACCGCCTCGACGGCCTGCTTGATCTGGGTCTTGTTGGCACCGGGCGACACGACGAACGTGTACTTGTTCTCGTCGAGGAGCGAGTAGCTCTTCTCGGAGATGACCGGCTTCACCAGGACGTCACGGGGGTCCGTGAACGTCTTGCTCGTAACGTCGCTCATCAGGCGGCGCTCCCTTCGAGCTCGCCCTCAGCGGCAACGGCCTTGGCGGACGCGGCCGGACCGGCCACGAAACGCTCGAAGGCGGCCTGGGTGAAGACCACGTCGTCGGAGACGAGCACGTCGTAGGTGTTCAGCTGACCGGCGTCCAGGATGTGGACGTTCGGCAGGTTGCGAGCGGACTTGAGGCCCAGCTCGTCCGCACGCTCGACGACCAGGAGGACGTTCTTGCGCTCGGTGATCTTGCCGAACAGGCTCTTGGCGGCCTTGGTCGACGGCGCCTCGGTCGCGGTCACGTCGGTGATGACGTGGATGCGGTTGTGGCGGGCCCGGTCGGTGAGCGCACCGCGCAGGGCGGCGGCGATCATCTTCTTCGGGGTCCGCTGCGAGTAGTCGCGCGGCACGGGACCGTGCACGACGCCACCGCCGGCGAACTGCGGCGCACGCGTCGAGCCCTGACGGGCGCGGCCGGTGCCCTTCTGGCGGTACGGCTTCCTGCCGCCACCGCGGACCTCGCCGCGAGTCTTGGTCTTGTGGGTGCCCTGACGGGCCGCAGCGAGCTGCGCCACGACGACCTGGTGCATCAGCGGAACGCTGACCTTCGCGTCGAAGATCTCGGCCGGAAGCTCGAGGCTGCCGGTCTTGTCACCCGAGGGCGACAGGATGTCAATGGTGCTCATATCCTTCACAGCCCCTTCGCCGCGGTGCGGACGAGGACGAGGCCGCCGTTCGGGCCCGGGATCGCACCCTTGATCAGGAGCAGACCCTTCTCCGCGTCAACCGCGTGCACGGTCAGGTTCTGGGTGGTCACACGCTCGTGACCCATCCGGCCGGCCATCTTCAGGCCCTTGAACACGCGGCCCGGGGTGGCGCAGCCACCGATGGAACCGGGCGAGCGGTGCTTGCGCTGCACACCGTGACCGGCGCCGAGGCCCCGGAAGTTGTGGCGCTTCATGACACCGGCGAAGCCCTTGCCCTTGGAGGTGCCGGTCACGTCGACCTTGACACCCGCCTCGAACAGCTCGGCGGTGATCTCCTGGCCCAGGGTGTACTCGGACGCGTCCGAGGTCCGGAGCTCGACCAGGTGGCGGCGCGGGGTGACACCGGCCTTGGCGAAGTGGCCCGCGAGGGGCTTGTTCACCTTGCGGGGGTCGATCTCGCCGAAACCGATCTGGACGGCGTCGTAGCCGGCCGGGCTGTCGGCGGTGTGGACCTGGGTCACGACATTCGGCCCGGCCTTGACGACGGTCACCGGAACGACCCGGTTGTTCTCGTCCCAGACCTGGGTCATGCCGAGCTTCTCGCCCAGGATGCCCTTAATCTGCTTAGCCATCTTCGGTGCGCCTCTCAGAGCTTGATCTCGATGTCGACGCCCGCCGGCAGGTCGAGACGCATCAGCGAGTCAACCGTCTTCGGCGTGGGGTCGAGGATGTCGATCAGACGCTTGTGAGTGCGCATCTCGAAGTGCTCGCGCGAGTCCTTGTACTTGTGCGGCGAGCGGATGACGCAGTACACGTTCTTCTCAGTGGGCAGCGGCACCGGGCCCGCGACCTGCGCACCAGTACGGATCACCGTCTCGACGATCTTCTTCGCCGAGGAGTCGATGACCTCGTGGTCGTAGGCCTTGAGCCGGATGCGGATCTTCTGTCCCGCCATGGCTACCTTGTAGTCCTTCTGTCCTAGTCACCGCACGACCCCCTCTCCGACCCCCGCGCTCGGGCGTGTCGCACTCGCGCTTGTAAAAAACCAACGATCGAATCGTCGGTCTCGAACATCTGGGGGGAGGGGGAGCCGGGTCGAGGCCCCGCATGCACTTCCCGGAAGATTCCCGTACGTCCGCCCCGCAGCTGCCGTGGCGTAACACTCACGCTTGACGGCCATCACGGGAACGACGAGTACATGGGACTCGCTTCCGGTCCTCCCGGCGGGAGGCGCGCAGCATCGGCAACTCAACCGAGCAACTTGGACATACTGCCACAGGAGGGCTCCGGAATGCCAATCGGGGCCGGTGAGGCATTGCCTCACCGGCCCCGACGGGCCGTGCCCGGGGTCAGCGCCCGCGAGGGGCGGGCGCTGCGCCGCTCAGCGCTTGCGCCAGACCATGAAGCCGCGCTTCTGGTCGACCCGCTCGACGTACCACTCGGCCGGGTGGTCCTTCCAGTAGGACTCGGGGGCCTTGCCCGCCTCGGGCAGCGGGGTGGCGATCAGCGTCGCCTCCGCGGGCACCGGCTGCCAGCGCGGGTCCCGGTACCAGACCCGGCCCTTGTAGACCTCGAAGGCCTGGGCCATCCGGATGTTGCCCTCGATGTCCCAGGCGAGCACCGCGTTGTCGGTGGACTTGATCCCGGCGGCCTTGGTGAAGTCGGTCGCGTAGGTCTTGCGCCAGGCCGTGTAGGGGTCGGTGATCTGCTCGGTGATGGTCGTCGTGGCGAAGGCGCCGAACAGTGCGAGCGAGATGCCGGTCGCCCAGAGGACCCGGCGGCCGCCGGCGTACCGGAACATCACGATCGCGCCCAGGATGATGAACGCCGCGGCGGTCGTCCGCCACATGTTGAGCCGGCCCCAGTCGCTGGCCAGGAACAGCGCGTCCGGCATGCCCCAGCCGATGAAGACCTGCTTGACCAGCAGCGGGCCCGCGGACCAGATCACCAGCTGGGCGATCAGCACGGTGAGCGCCATGAAGCCGGCCGCGGTGTAGGCGAGGCTGCGCCGGCCGAACCGGGCGAGCACCGCGACACCGGTGACGAAGGAGACCGGGACCAGGTAGGAGCAGTACCGGGCGTACACCCAGTTGTCGATCCGCCAGTCCTCCGGGAGCGTGGCCGCGGCGGCCAGCGCGGTGCCGAAGAGCAGGGCCACCGCCACGCCGCCGACGATCCGGTACGGACGCTCGAAGCGCTTGCTGAAGATCGCGTAGAGGAACACCACGACCGCCAGGCCGCCGATCCCCCAGGTGGAGATCATGAAGTACCAGATCTGACCGATGGTCCTGGTCAGCGTGCGCTGCAGGATGTCGGGGTTGGTGATGCCCTCGAGCAGATAGGTGCCGGTCTTGCTCGCGTCCACGTCGAACTGGTTGTTGAGCCACGTCGACAGCGCCTTGACGAAGACCAGGCCGACCGCCAGCACGCCGAGGCCGGTCACGGTGCTCCGCCACGGGGCCCAGCGCAGGACCAGGACGCCGAGGAACACCACGGCGGTCAGCGCCACCACCACGCCGCCGCGGTCGTGGGTCGCCATCGTGTAGGCGGCGGCCGCGGCCGTGCCCGCCGCGAACCAGGTGCGGCGCTTGAGCGAGCCCTCGCCGAGCCAGCCGTGCATGCAGAGCAGCCAGGACAGGATCAGCACCGGGAGCACGGTGTCCGACAGGACGTACTGCGAGTAGAAGACCACCGGCGGCAGCAGCGCGGTGGCCACGGCGAAGACGTAGGCCAGCGGCCGCTGCAGGCCGAAGCGGCGCAGCGCCAGGAAGGCCAGCGGGAGGACCAGCGCGTTGAGCAGCGCGTTGATCCCCATGATCATGTGGTACGCGGTGTTCGGGTCGTCCGCGATCCGGAAGGCCGGGGAGATCAGCAGCGGGTAGCCGCCGGGGATGACCGAACCGACCGGCATCTCGGTGCTGCCGCCGCCGGCCAGCACGCGGGCGAGGACGAGGTAGGAGTCCTCGTCGGCGTGGACCGACGGGTAGTACAGGTGCCGGACCAGGACGAGCCGGAAGAGCACCTCGCCGAGGTACCCGGCGAGCAGCGCGCCCGGCCAGAACCAGCGCCGGCCCTGGGCCCGCTCGAACCACGCCGCCACCCGGGCGGTCACACCGGACGGCCGTTCCCCGTCACCCTGCGGTCTGCTCCCGACGGCGCCGTCCGGGTGCTCCTCGACGGTATCTGCTGAAGTCTGCACTGAACTCCGACTCTTCCCCTGGATGGTCCGGCGCTGCGCAGGACCCGGCAGCCGCTGCGGCCGCTTCGATTGTGAAGGTCACGCCGACGACCGGCGGAGGCGCCGTGGGTACGGGCCAGACGGGCACCGGTACGCGGTCGTCCTCGGCTCGGGCCGCCGGACACGAACGACCCGGCGGCCACCGACACGCTAGCAAGTCCTGCGGCGACCGCGCCGCCGGGCCGCCGGAGGGTGCCCGTTCGGCCCGGCGCGCGACGCCGGGGAGGCGGGGGGGGCGGCGCGGGGGGGGGGGGGGCCCCCCCACCCCGCGGGCCCCCCCGCGCGCGCGCGGGGGGGGGGCGGGCCGCCCCCCACCCGGGGGGGGGGGGGGCGCGCGGGGGGGGCC
>NZ_JBHVIV010000143.1:0-14275 GCF_042799475.1 Kitasatospora sp. NPDC057692
GTACGGGTCGTGGGGGGTGAAGGGGGTGGTGTTCACGCGGCGGCGTCCAGCTCGAACCAGGTGACCTTGCCGGTCTTGGTGGGGGTGGCGCCGAAGCGGTGGGTGAGGGCGTGGACGAGGTGGAGTCCACGGCCGGAGAGCGCGAACGGGTCGGTGGCGGTGGGCGGTTCGGGGAGGGTGGGGCTGTCGTCGCAGACGGAGACGCGGAGGGTGCGGGGGCGCAGGACGACGATGACGTGGGGCGCCTGGGACCCGGCGTGCTTCCACGCGTTGACGAAGAGCTCGTGGAGGGCGAGTTCGGCATCGGCGATGGCGTCCGGCTGCCAGTTGGAGGCGAGGAGGGCGGCGCGCAGCTCGTCGCGGGCGGCGGACCAGTCGGGCGGGTTGAAGGCACGCATGGGGAACCTCCGGTGAGGGGTGGGGAACCGTCGGCGGAAATGTCGCCGTGAGCCAGGCCAGGACGGGACTGGTGGATGTCACGCGTGGTTGCTCTTCGGCGCCCGGGCAGCAGATACCTACTGCCGGTCAAGCACAGCGTCACTGACCGACCATCAGGTGCCGACGGAGAGTGACGCTACCTCACACGGATCAGCCTTGACACGGCTTCGGGAAAACTTCACCCACACGTGGCCTCCCCAGGGAGCGGGTGGACCCACCGCTCGGCCGCGCGGCAGACTTGAGCTACTCCAGGCAAGGAAGGAACCCATGCCGCCACGACGCAACCCAACGCTGAGGCAGCGGCGCTTCGGCGCGGAGCTGAGAAAAATGCGCGAGGCCGCCGGCCTCAACGCGCATCAGCTTTCAAGGGCCCTGGGCATCGATCCCACGCAAGTCAGCCAGATGGAATCCGGGAAGGCCGGCGTCAGTGCGGAACGCGTCAGATCGTTCGCCGCAGCTTGCAAGTGCCTCAATCAGCCACTCGTCGATGCACTGGCGGAGATGACCCAGGACCGATCGAAGGGCTGGTGGGAGGAGTATCGCGGGACCATCCCTGACGGATTCCTCGAGAACGCGGAGCTGGAGAAACACTCTCACGAGCTTCTGATGTGGGTTACCACTCACATCCCCGGCCCGTGCCAGATCCTCAGGTACACGCTTGAGGTCTTTGGCCGGCTCATCCCGGCGCTGCCCCGACATGAGATCGATGCGCGGACCGCGTTCCGAGCCCAACGACGGAACGACCTGCGCCGCGACAAGAAGCCGATCACCGCGTTCATCTACGAATCTGCGCTGCTGACGAGGTTCGGTGGAGACCAAGTCCTGAAGGAGCAGCTCGAAGCGCTCCTGGAGGACTCGGAGCTGCCATGGATGACCATCCGAGTAGTCCCGTTCGCCACAGAGACCTTCCCCGGAGCAGTCGAGAATCTCACCTACGCCGTGGGCGCGGTTCCCGCTCTCGACACAGTTGAGCTTGAATCCTCCCGCGGACCCATCCTCTTCGACGCCGCCAGCGAGCTGGAGGCGTATCGGATCATTTTCGACCGCACAGCACGGGCAGCACTGAATGAGAAGAAATCTCGCGATCTGATCCACCGGATAGCCCGCGACCTCTGAAAGGCATGCAATGTCTGGTATCGAATGGCAGAAATCCACATTCAGCGGATCCGGGGGCGACTGTGTAGAAGTCCGGGCAGTTGGCAGAAGTGTCCAGATTCGCGAGTCGGACGCTGCCGACCAGATCATCCAAACCACACCTCAGAAGTTCGCCGAATTTCTACAGGACATCAAGGCCGGAGAATTCAACCAGCAGGCCGACCAAAGCATCTGACCAAGCACACAGCCAGCGGCCCTCGCTCGCCCGAGCGAGGGCCGCGAACCCTCGGGTGTATCAGCCTTGATTCATCCGACTCAAGGGCAGGCCCTTCTGAGGGGCTCGGACCTCTCACTCTCGGCTACAACTGACGGAGGCCCTGGTGACAACAACCCAATGGCGGAAGTCCAGCCACAGCGGCGCTTCCAACGAGTGCATCGAAGTGAGGAGCTTTAACAATCTGATCGAGGTGCGAGAGTCCGACCGAGCCGAAACGATCCTTCGGATGTCGCCGGGCGCCTTCACCATGCTCCTTGAAGGCATCAAGATCGGCGCGTTCGACCAGCACTCCCGTTCCACAACCTGACAGAACCACCAAAGGTCCCGTGGCAGGATCGGGCGATCTGCCCGACTCCTCCGAAAGGTGTGTCTTGGCCATGGGCTCGCAGCACTACGCCGTCATCAAGACCAACCACGGCTCCATCACCGCCAAGCTCTTCCAGTTCCACACCCCTCGCACCGTGCGCAACTTCGTCGAACTGGCCGAAGGCTCCCGGGAGTGGACGGATCCCTCGACCGGGACCACCACCACCGCTCCCCTCTACAACGGGACGACCTTCCACCGCGTCATCCCCAATTTCATGATCCAGGGCGGCGACCCGCTCGGCGACGGCACCGGCGGCCCCGGCTACGCCTTCCCCGACGAGTTCCACCCCGAGCTCTACTTCACCAAGCCCTACCTCCTGGCCATGGCCAACGCGGGCCCGAACACCAACGGCTCGCAGTTCTTCATCACCACCCGCGCCACCCCCCACCTCAACCGCAAGCACACCATCTTCGGCGAGATCACCGACCCCGCCGGCCAGAAGGTCGTCGACTCCATCGCCGCCACCCCGACCGGCCCCGGCGACCGCCCCCTCGAACCCGTCGTCATCGAGTCGATCACCATCGAAGTCCGCTAACCCCCCACCCGGAGTAGGAAGTCGACCCCGCCGACTTCCTACTCCACACCCTCCGCACCACCCCCGAACACCACCCGCAGCACCTCCTTCGCCAGCTCCTCCACGTCCCCCTCCCCCCGGCTCTCCGGCAGCGCGCCGTTCAGCCACAGGCTCGCGAACCCGTGCGCCAGCGACCACGCCGCAATGGTCGTCGCCCTCTCATCCCCCGACCCCGCCCCCGCCCCCCGTGAGAGCTTCCGTCCGCTCGCCGCCAGCACCGCCCCCGCCCGCTCGCGCGCCGCCGCCAGCTCCGGGTCCTCCACCCGGTACAGCTCCGGCCGGAACATCACCTCGAAGTACGCCCGGTGGTCCACCGCGAACCGCACGTACGCCACCCCCGACCCGTACGGATCCCCCGCCGCCGCCTCCAACGCGTCCGCGAACTGCTCGAACCCCTCCGCCGCGACCGCCGTCAGCACCCCCGCCTTGTCCCCGAAGTGGTGCGCGGGCGCGGCATGCGACACCCCCGCCCGGCGCGCCAGCTCCCGCAGGCTCCACCCCGACGGCCCCGACTCCTCGATCGCCGCCAGCGCCGCGTCCAGCACCGCCCGCCGCAGGTTCCCGTGGTGGTAGCTCTCGGCCTTCCCCATCCCGCTCCCTCTCCTCTCGACACCACATCTAGCCATTGACAAGATTACCTCGTCGCGCAAATCTTGTCAGTGACAAGATTGGAGCGTCCCCATGGCCCCGCTCATCGCCCTCCTCGGCGGCTTCGCCGTCCTCCGCCTGCTCGGACTCCTCGCCGTCGACGGCCTAGACGCCTGGCAGCCCGCCGTCCGCGGCGCCCTCGCGCTGATGTTCGTCACCACCGGCGTGCCGCACTTCCTGCCCGCCTTCCGCCGCGACTTCGTCGCGATGATCCCGCCCGCGCTCCCCCGCCCCGACCTGCTCGTCACGCTCACCGGCGTCCTCGAACTGGCCGGCGCCGTCGGCCTGCTCGTCCCGCCGCTCGCCCCCTACGCCGCCGCGGGACTCGCGCTGCTGATGCTCGCGATGTTCCCCGCCAACGTGTACGCCGCCCGCCACCGCCTCACGCTCACCGGGAAGCCGGTCACCCCGCTGCCCGCGCGCACGGCGCTCCAGGTGCTGTTCGTCGCGGCGGCGGTGGCGGCGGTCTGAACGCCACACCGGAGTAGGAAGTCGGCCCCGCCGACCTCCTACTCCCCGCCCCTCCGCCGGGCCGCCCCGAGACCGGCCAACGCATGCGCCGCCGCCTTGTGGTCGCCGAGCGCCCCGAACAGTTCCACGGCCCGGGTGAACGCGCCGACCGCCTCCCCGAACCGCCCGACCTCGACCAGAGCCCGGCCCAGGTCGTCGCAGGCAACGCCCTCGGCGGCCCGGTCGCCGGTCTCCGCGAGCACCGCGGCCGCACCGGCGAGAGCCGCCACCGCCTCGTCGGGCCGTTCCGCGTCCTGCCACATGCGGGCCACGTTGCTCAACGCCAGCCCTTCAGCGTGGCGGTCTCCATGAACACGGAACAGCTCGGCCGCTCGACTACCCGCCTCGATCGCCTCCGGCAGCCGTCCCGCCTCCGCCAGAACCACCCCCAGAACCATCGACGTACCCGCCTCGTTCCGCCCGTCCCCGAGTTCCCCGAGGATCGGCAGCGACTCCCGACAGGCCGCGACGGCCTCCTCGAACCGCCCCATGGCACGCATCGCCACCGCCAGTGCAGCCAGCGCCCGCGCCTCGCCGCGACGGTCCCCGTCCGCCCGGTGCGCCGCCAGCGCCCGGGTGGTCACATCGATCGCCTCCGCCGAGCGCTGAGCGTCGCCGAGGGCGAGGCCCAGACCGGTGAGCGCGTGCGCCTCCCCCCGGCGGTCCCCCAGCGCCCCGTAGACCGCCCCGGCGCGGGCGCAGGCCTCGGCCGCCTCCTCGAAGCGCCGCAGAACGCGCAGCGTGTCGGCGAGCACCATCAACGTGCCCGCCTCGCTTGCCGCGTCGGCTGCTTCCCGATACGCGGCGACCGCCTGCTCGGCCGCACCGACCGCCTCGCCCAGCCGACCCAGCGACCGCAAGGTCGCACTGAGGCCCGCCAGTACCTGAGCCTCCCGGTGCACGTCGCCGAACTCGCGGAACACCGCGGCGGCCCGGGTCTCCGCTTCCGCGGCCTCCTCGAACCGCCCCACCTCGCCGAGCGCGACGCCGATGTTGAGGAGTGCTCGCGCCTCCCCGTGGCGGTCGCCCGCCGCCCGCATCGTCGCGACCGCACGCGCGGCCACGTCGATCGCCTCGTCGAACCTGCCCAGTCGGCACAGCGACAGGCCGAGGTTGGTGAGGGAGGCCGCCTCGCCCTGCGGATCCCCCATCTCCCGGAAGACGGCGGCGCTGCGGCCCTGGAAGTCGGCCGCCTCGGCGAACCGGCCCAGCTTGTGCAAGGTCCCGCCGATGTTGACGAACGACACCGCCTCGCCGTGCCGGTCACCGATCCTGCCGTTGAGGACGGCCGACCGCCGGTGCGCCTCTACGGCCTCCTCAAGGCGCCCCAGGTCCACCAGTGCCCGGCCCAGAGCGTTCTCCCCACCGGACTCGCCCTGGGTGTCCCCGAGTTCTCGCGAGATCGCGAGCGCCTCGGCGGCCATCGCCGCGGCCTCCTCGAACCGCCGCACCTCACAGAAGGCCGTGGCGAGGTTGGTCATCAGCCTGGCGGTCTCCACACGACGGGTGCTGATGGGCCTCAGCACGGCCAGAGCGGCGGAATCGATGGTGATCAAGTCGTCCAGGCGACGCCGGTGGCCGAGGTACCAGGCCAGGGCGAAGGCCAGGTCGACGGTGGTTCCGGGATCACTCAGAGCGAGCAGATTGGCGTGTTCGGCGTCCAGCCAGGCGAGGGCTTCGGAGCGGTCGGCGAAGCGGGGGGACCGGTCGGCGAGTGGGGACAGGTGGGTGTCAGCGGCCTGGGTGGTGGTGACGTAGTGGTGGTGCAGGCGGGCGCGGGCCTCGTCGCGGGCGTCGGCCTCCGCCTCGGCGAGACCCCGGTCGTCCGCGTACAGGCGGACCAGGTCGTGCAGGCGCCAGCGGCCCCAGCTCTGGCCGGGCTCCACCAGATGGGCGCGGGCGAGGTCCTGGAGGAGTTCCTCCGTCGCGTACGGGTCGCCGTCTCCGGCGAGGTGGGCGGCGGACCCGGTCGACAGATCGGGACCCGGGTTGAGCGGGAGGAGGCGGAAGAGGCGGGCGTGCGGCTCGTCGAGGGCCCGGTAGGACAGGTCGAAGGCCGCCCGCACCGCCCGCTCCTCGCGGCGCAGGCGGTCCAGTCGGGTGTGGGCGGCCGTCAGCGTGTGGACGAGGGAGGCCACCGGCCGGGTGGGCGTATCGGCGAGCAGGGCCGCCGTGATGCGCAGGGCGAGCGGCAGGCCGGCGCAGAGGCGGGCGAGGGCGAGGGCGTCCTCGGGAGCGTCGACGACCCGGGAATCAGCGGGGCGGGCCTGGCGGAGGGCGTGGTCGAGCACATCGACGGCCGCCTCCGCGGAGAGCGCCCGCAGGCCGTGCAGACGGGCGTCCAGGGCGAGGGTGTGCCGGGAGGTGACCAGGGCGGTGGTCGCGCCGTCGCCCGGAAGGAGCGGCCGGACCTGCTCGACGGTGGCGGCGTTGTCCAGGACGAGCAGCACCCGCCGCCCGGCCTGCGCGAGCGCGGCGAGGGCCGAGCGCAGCAGCCGCGAGCGGTCCTGGACGTCCGGCGGGATGTGTTCACCCGGGATGCCCAGGGCGCGCAGCAGACCGTCGAGCGCCTGCTCCGGGGCTACGCGCCGGGCCGGGTCGTAGCCGAAGAGGTCGACGAACAGCACCCCGCCCGGGAACCACCCGTCCTCGCGGGCGGCCCGCGCCGCCGCCTGGACGGCCAGTTCGGTCTTGCCGACGCCCGCGAGACCGGCGACGGCGGTGACCAGGACGGTACCGGGACGCGTGCCGGCGTCGGCGGGCATGAGGTCCGCGAGGACGGCGGACAGCTCGGCCTCGCGCCCCGCGAAGGCCGGCGAGGCGGGCGGCAGCCCGGACAGCGCGGGCGCGACCGCGGGCGGCAGCCGCAGGTGCACCACCTCGCCCTGGACCACCGCATGGAAGAAGACGCTGTCGCTGATCTCGTTCTGCACCGCCACGGCTCACCACCGTACGGACAACTGCGGCCGGGGGAGGCCAGGTCGGCGGCGAAAACGCGCGGACGCGGCCCGCCGTGGTGTGCGGGCCGCGTCCGAATGCGGAGGGAAGGGGCGAGCCCTTACTCCACGATGCCGGACTTGGCGATGGTGACCTTGGCCTTGGGCGCACCGCTCTGCGAACCGAGGCTCTCGATCTTCTTCACGAGGTCCAGGCCGTCGACGACCTCGCCGAAGACGACGTGCTTGCCGTCCAGCCAGTCGGTGACGATGGTGGTGATGAAGAACTGCGAGCCGTTGGTGTTCTTGCCCGCGTTGGCCATCGAGAGCTGGCCCGGCTTGGTGTGCTTGACCTGGAAGTTCTCGTCCGCGAACTTCTCGCCGTAGATGCTCTTGCCGCCGGTGCCGTTGCCGCGGGTGAAGTCGCCGCCCTGCAGCATGAACGCCGGGATGATGCGGTGGAAGGACGAGCCCTCGTAGCCGAAGCCGTTCTGGCCGGTGGCCAGCTCACGGAAGTTCCTCGCGGTCTTCGGGACGATGTCGTCGAAGAGCGTGAAGACGATGCGGCCGGCCGGCTCGTCGTTGATGGTGATGTCGAAGAAAACGTTGGAACCCATGCAGGGATCATGGCATGCCGGGCGTCCCGCCGCGCGGCACCCCCCGGCGTCCGGTCACGCTCCGCCGACCGGTGATCAACGGGTTCGGACCCGCGCGGGGCGGTGCGTGGGCCAGGATGGCGGCGTGCAGAACGGGGAGGACAGGGTCCGCAACGAGGTCAGCGGCAGCAGGGCCGGCCACGTGTGGCAGGCCGGGACCATGCACGTCGCCCTCGGGGCAGCGGTGGGCGCCGGGCCCGCGCCGACGGCGCTCGCGTCGCTGCCCGCGCCCCCGGTGGACCTGGTGGGGCGCGGCGAGGTGTCGGAGGCGCTGCTGGCACTGCTCGCGCCGTCCGCCGGGGAGGGCGCGCCGGTGCTGGTGTCGGCCGTGGCGGGGCTCGCGGGCGTCGGGAAGACGGCGCTCGCGCTGTACGCGGCGCACGAGGCGGTGCGGCGCGGCTGGTTCCCGGGCGGGGTGCTGTACGTACCGCTGCGCGGCTACCGGCCCGGGGCGGGGGTGAGCGGCGAGCAGGCGGTCGGCGCGCTGCTGCGGGCGCTGGGCGTCCGCGACCACGACGTGCCGCCGACGGCGGAGGAGCAGGCCGGGCTGTACCGGTCGACGATGGCGGGGCGGGCGGCGGAGTCCGGGGCGGTGCTGGTGCTCGCGGACGACGCCTCGGCGGCGGAGCAGGTGGCACCGCTGGTGCCGGCGGACTCCTGCCACCGGCTGCTGGTCACCTCCCGGGACAGCCTGCACTCCCCCGGCTTCCCGGCGCGGCTGGTGCCGCTCGGGGTGCTGGGCGCGGCGGAGGCCGGGGAGCTGGTGGCGACGGCGCTGCGGCGAGCCCGGCCGGAGGACGGGCGGGCGGCGGCGGAGCCGCGGGCGCTGGCGTCGATCGCGAAGCACTGCGGGTACCTGCCGCTGGCGCTGCAGATCGCGGCGGCGCTGCTGGTGGACGACCCGGGGCTGCCGCTCGCCGACCTCGCGGAGGAGCTGGCGGACACCGGGGGCCGGCTGGACGCCCTGCGGCACGGGGACGGCGGCGGGATGTCGCTCGCGGTGGCGGGGGCGTTCGAGCTGTCCTACCGGCGGCTGGAGGCGGAGACGGCGCGGGTGCTGCGGCTGACGGCGGTGAACCCGGGACCGGACGTGTCGACGGAGGCGGTCGCCGTTCTGGCGGAGCTGGGAAAGCCGGCGGCGCGGCGGCACCTGGCGGCGCTGGCTCGGGCGAACCTGCTGGCGGAGCAGCCGGTGGGCTCGGGGCGGTGGCGGGCGCACGACCTGGTGCGGCTGTACGCGGCACGGCTGCTGGAGCAGGACGGGGAGGAACTGCGCAGGGTCGCATCGGCTCGGCTGCTGGAGTACTACGTGGACGGCGGGCACGCCTTCATACCGCCCGGACTGCAATCGGACGCGATCCGGTCGGCCTCGGGCCGCTTCGCCGACAGGGCGAGCGCCTACGCCTGGCTGACGGCCGAACGCGACAACCTCACCGCGGCCATCACGTCCCGCACCGGCCGCGACGAGAAGCACCTGGAACTGGCACGGATCCTGGTGATCCTGCTGGGCGCGGAGAGCTTCCTGACGACCCTCGTCACGGTCGCGACGGTCGCCAGAACCCGCCCGTCCCTGGTCGACTGGAGCATCCTCGGCAATCTGTTGGAGACCGCGGACGGCACACGGGCACTGTTGAGGGGTGAGGAGCCCCTACCGCTCGCCGGCGATCGGCACACCGAGGACGCGACCGCCACCGGCCTCGGCATCCAGCTGGTCCGGACGGGACGGTACGAGGAGGCCGTGGAAGCGGGGAGGGCCGCCCTGACGCCCGGCCGTTCCACGGGCAGCCGGTACGAGACGAGTACCGCCTTGATCCTCATCGCCTACGCCTACGGATCCATGGGCCGCGTCGAGGAGGCCGTGGACGCCCTCGGCCAGGCACTCGCCCTCTACCAGGGGGCGAAGCCGGGGCCGGACGGGTAGCCGCTACTCCGCCCGGTGGGCGAGGAGGTAGCCCTGCCGGGTCCGCTCCGTCTCGTCCGGTTCGCGGACCAGTCGGGTGGTGACCTTCAGGCCGGCCTCGGCGGCCAGGGCCTCGATGTCATCCGGCTGTTGGCGGCGGAAATCCAGGGTGACCGGGTGGCCGAAGGGGTCCTCGATACGCAGGGAGCCTTCTCCGACCTGGAAGGCGAGCACCAGTGGGGCGCCGGGGGCCAGCACCCGGCGGAACTCGGCGAAGACCTGCGGCAACTGCTCCGCCGGGGTGTGGATGATCGAGTACCAGGCCACGATGCCGGCCAACTCGCCGTCCCCGTAGGGAAGGTCGAGCAGCGAGCCGACCTGGAAGGGAATCTCCGGGTGCGCCGCCCGGGCCAGCTCGACCATGCGCGGGGAGAGGTCGAGGCCCGAGACGTCCAGGCCGAGGGCCGCCAGGTGGCCGGTGATCCGGCCCGGGCCGCAGCCGAGTTCGGCGACGGGGCCGCCGCCCGCCGTCGCGACCAGCTCGGCGAAGGCGGCGAGCACGGCCCGGTCCCAGGTCGCGGTGGCCAGTGCGCCGCCGTAGCGGTCGGCGTAGTCCGCGGCGACGGCGTCGTAGAACGTGCGGGCGGCGGTGAGGAATTCGGGCTCGGTGGTGGTCATGGCGGTCGACCCTACCGGGGTTAGGATCGGCCGATCCGGAGGGGCGGAAGGGGACGTTGTGAAGATACGGGTCGGGGTCTATCTGGCGCATCCGAGACCGGGGAGCTTCAACCACGCGCTGTTCGAGGCCGTGGCGGACGAGTTGCGCGGCCGGGGCGCGGAGGTCGTCGCGCACGATCTGTACGCCGAGGGGTTCTCGCCGCTGCTCACCGCCGACGAGACGGAGACGGTGGCCGCGAGCGGGCTCGCCGCGGACGAACAGCTCGCCCTGCACCGGGCCGAGGTGGCGACCCTGGACGCCCTCGTACTGGTGCACCCCAACTGGTGGGGGATGCCGCCCGCCGTGCTCGCCGGGTGGGTGCAGCGGGTGATGGTGCCGGGCGTCGCGTACAAGCTGGGGGCGGCGGACGGGGAGCCCGTCGGGCTGCTGCGGGCCGGGCGGGCGCTGGTGCTGAACACGTCCGACACCCCCGAGGCCCGGGAGCACGAGGAGTTCGGGGACCCGCTGGAGCGGATCTGGGCGGCGTGCGTGCTGCCCTACGTCGGGGTGGCGGACGTTCGTAGACGGGTGTTCCGCACCGTGACCGATTCCTCGGACGCCGAGCGCGCGTCGTGGCTGCGCCAGGCGCGGGAGGACGCGGCGGCACTGATCGGCTGACGCGGACCGGAGGAATCGGGCGGGGTGCGTAGACGACGGGCGGCGGGCTGATCGTCCGGGCCCCCTCGCCGGGCTGACGACCCGCCGTGCGTGCTAGAACCGTCGGCGGCAGTGACCGCTCACCCGCGGCCACCGCCGCCCGCACCGTGCATCCACCGACAGCTCCTCCACCGAGGGAGAACCATGTCCGTCGCACGCACCGCACGCACCGCACGCACCGCACGCACCGCACGCTCCGGCCTGCTCGCGGCCTCCGCCGCGCTGGCGCTGCTGCTCTCCGGCGCCGCCGCCACCACTGTCGCCTCCGCCGCCACGACGACCACCACGGGCCTGGACGGCACCTGGGCCTGCTCCGTCCCGTCCGGCTACGTCTACGACCAGGTGTCCATGAACCGCAGCTGCAGCGGCGGCGGCAGCTGGAACTCGCCCCAGTTCCACCTGCGCACGCCCGTCGACGGGCTGACCGCGTGTAGCAGCGCGCCGGGCTTCACCTACGACTCCGTCGGCCACAGCACCACGTGCAGCCAGACCTCGGGCGGCGTCCTGTCCACCACCTTCCACCTGCGCACGCCGGTCAACGGCCTGTGGGCGTGCAGCGTCCCCGCCGGCTGGACCTACAGCGCCACCGCCTCGGACCTGACCTGCGCCGCCGTCCAGGGCGTGCCGACCACCAGGTTCCTTCTGGCCCACTGAGGCCGGGCGGGGCCCGCCGCCCGAACCGTGCACCCATCGGCAACTCCTCGACCGAGGGAGAACCATGTCCGTCGCACGAACCGCACGAACGGCACGCACCGTCCGGTCCGCCCTGCTCGCGGCCCTCGCCGCGCTGGCGCTACTGCTCTCCGGCGCGGCCGCCACCGCGCCCGCCTCCGCCACCACGACCACCGCCACCGGCCTGGACGGCGTGTGGGCCTGTGACGTCCCGTCCGGCTACGTCTACGACCAGATATCCATGGACCGCACCTGCAGCGGCGGCGGCAGCTGGAACTCGCCCCAGTTCCACCTGCGCACGCCCGTCGACGGGCTGACCGCCTGCAAGAGCTCGCCGGGCTTCGTCTACGACTACATCTCCTGGGGCTACTCGTGCAGCCAGCAGCCCGGCGTGATCTCCAACGCCTACCACCTGCGCATCCCGGTGGACGGCCTGACCGCCTGCATGGGCACCCCCGCCTTCACCTATGACTACACGGGCCACGACTACTCGTGCAGCCTGACCCAGGGCGTCCCGTCCAACAACTTCCACCTGCGCAAGCCCGTCAACGGCATGTGGGCGTGCAGCGTCCCGAACGGCTGGACCTACAGCGCCACCACCTCGGACCGGGACTGCGCCCTCCTCCCGAACGTGCCGACCACCAAGTTCCGCCTGGTCGGCTGAGCCCCGGCAGGCCGAACAGGCGGGCGGGCGGCCCGGCAGCGGCCGGGTCGCCCGCCCTGCTCACCGCAGCTCCAGCTCCGCGATCTCCTGGTCCCCGCTGAACCCGCCCGTCGGGCGGAAGCCGAGCCGGGCGTAGAAGCCCGCCGGGCCGCCCTCCCCGGGCACGTAGGTGACGCCGACCCGGGTGCCGCCGCGGCGGCGGATCTCGGCGGCGACCTGCTCGACCGCGAAGCGGCCGTAGCCCCGGCCCTGGGTGTCGGCGGCGATGGCGAGGCGCCAGAGGCCCGAGCGCGGATCGTCGCCGGGCTGGAAGACGACGTCGAAGAAGGCCATCACGAAGCCGACCAGCCGCTCGCCGTCGTAGACCAGCCGCGGCCAGGCGGTCTCGCCGTACGCGTACGCCTCGGCCAGCGAGGTGGCCACCGGGGCGACCAGGTGCGCCTGGTCCGGACGGACCTTCAGCTCCAGCGCGGCGTCGATGTTCTGCGGGGTGACCTGTTCGAGCCGGAGAGCCGATCCCGTCGGCGTGGGCGTAGACATGCCGGTCACCCTAGGACGTGCCCGCCCGCCGGTCGCCCGGTTTTCACGGTGCCGGGGTGAACACCAGTGAGGCGTTGTGGCCGCCGAAGCCGAAGGCGTTGGTGAGCGCCGCGCCGAGCGGACCGCGGCGGGCGGCGCCCGCGACCACGTCGAGCTTGATCGCCGGGTCCTGCCGCTCCAGGTTCCGGGTGGGCGGGACCACGCCGTCGCGCAGCGCGAGGACGGTGGCGAGCGCCCCCACCGCGCCGGCCGCGCCGAAGAGGTGGCCGGTCATCGACTTGGTGGCGGTGACCAGCGGGTGGGCGCCGATCGCCGCGGTGACGGACTCGGCCTCGACCAGGTCGCCGAGTGGGGTGGAGGTGGCGTGGGCCTGGACGAGCGCGATGTCCAGCGGCGACAGCCCGGCCTCGGCGACGGCCCGGCGCATCGCGCGGACCTGGCCCTCGGCGGCGGCCGCGGTGATGTGGTGGGCGTCCGAGGTGACCGCCGCGCCGGCCAGGGCGGCGTGGGCGCGGGCCCGGCGGGCGGCGGCGAAGCCGGCCCGCTCCAGGACGACGACGGCCGCGCCCTCGCCGATCACGAAGCCGTCCCGGTCGGTGTCGAACGGGCGGGAGGCGCGGCCCGGCTCGTCGTTGCGCAGCGAGTGGGCCCGCGCCTGGGCGAAGCCGGCCAGGGTCAGCGGGCAGATGCACGCCTCGGCGCCGCCCGCCACCACCACGTCGGCCCGGCCGAGGCGGATGAGGTCCAGGCCGATCGCGATCGCCTCGGCACCGGACGCGCAGGCGCTCACCGGGGTGTGGGCGCCGGCCCGGGCGCCCAGCTCGATGGAGACCCAGGCGGCCGGGCCGTTGGCCATCAGCATCGGCACGGTGTGCGGGGAGACCTTGCGGACACCGGAGGCCTCCAGGACGTCGTCCTGGCCGAGCATGGTGAGCGCTCCGCCGGTGCCGGTGCCGATCACCACGGCCAGCCGCTCGCCGTCGACCTCGGGGGCGCCGGCGTCGGCCCAGGCCTCGCGGGCGGCGACCAGCGCGACCTGCTCGCAGCGGTCGAGCCGCCGGGCCCGCACCCGGTCGAGGACCTCGGTGGGTTCGACCGCGAGCTGCCCGGCGATCCGGATCGGGAGGTCGGCGGCCCAGTCGGCCTCGATCGGCCGGATGCCGCCGTCGCCGGCCAGCATCGCGGCCCAGGTGGAGGCGACGTCGCCGCCGAGCGGCGTAGTCGCCCCGAGGCCGGTGACCAGCACCGGCTCTGCGACGGGGCCCCGGGTCCGGTTGTTGTCAGTACCCATCGAAATAGCTCCATGGCTTCTGTGGAGATTGTGGAATAGGCACAACTCCCCAGTCCGATGGGAGCAGGGAGCCTTCACCTCTCCACTCACCCTGCCGCGGCGGTGACGGCCATTCAGGTGTGTCAGACAACCGATTCGACGGACCGGCTCTTATAGGAATCCCATAGTTCCGGCGCAACGACAGAAGCCCCCGGCCGAGGAGGTCGGCCGGGGGCTCCGGTGGGTGCCGAAGGGGGTTACGGCAGGTTGCGGGCCATCACGATGCGCTGGATCTGGTTGGTGCCCTCGTAGATCTGCGTGATCTTCGCGTCCCGCATCATCCGCTCCAGCGG
>NZ_JBHVIV010000144.1:0-14098 GCF_042799475.1 Kitasatospora sp. NPDC057692
AGCGCCTCCTGCGGGAACCGGCCCTGCTCGTCCACCTCCGCCGCGAACGGAGCGATCTTCGCCTCGGCCAGCGAACGCACCGCCTCACGGAGCATGTCGTGCTCCTCGGAGACCCGGAAGAGGTCGAAGTCCGCCGCGCCTGCGCTGCCCGCCATGATGCCTGCCTCTTCGGAGAGTCGATTTCGGAGAGTCGTACCGGCCGTTCCGCCCGTGCCGACCGCTCCGGCCGTTCCAGCCACCCCGGCCGTGGAGCCGGTTAATTACCGTTAAGTAGATCCTAGGGCTCCGACCTGCGGCTGCCTAGGTCAGTCGACGTCCGCGCCGAGGGTGTCGCCGGCGCCGCGCTCCTGGAAGTACTGCTCCGTGCGGTCGTTGCGGATCGCCTCCCAGAGCCGCTCCGCGGGGCGGTCGGCCAGCAGCACCACGCTCTGCTCGCCCCGGGTCGCGAAGCCGCCGAACGGCGCGTTCAGAAAGCGCACGCCGTCCGGGCGCAGCGAGCGCAGGCTCCAGGCGAGCTGGAACAGGTCGGTGTTGGAGAGCCGGTCGTCGACGCTGACCACCTCGCCGACCGTGCCCAGCAGGCCGCCGAGCCGGGCCGGGCTGCCGAGCGTGCCGGAGTCCATCACCTTGAGCATCAGCGCCCGCAGGAAGTTCTGCTGCCGCTTGGTCCGGTCGAGGTCGCCGCCGGGCAGGCCGTAGCGCTCGCGGACGTAGAGCAGCGCGGTGGCGCCGTCCATGTGGTGGGTGCCGGCCTCCCAGGCGCGGGCCTCGCCGACGCCCTCGATGGTGCGCGGGACGGTGATGTCGACGCCGCCGACCGCGTCGGTGAGGGCGCGGAAGCCGTTCCAGTCGATCACGGCGAGGTGGTCGACGCGGATGCCGGTGAGGTTCTGCACGGTCTCGGTCATCAGCGCCGGGCCGCCCCAGGAGTAGGCGGCGTTGAGCTTGGCCTCGCCGTGGCCGGGCACCGGCACCCAGGTGTCCCGGGGCAGCGAGACCAGGGTCGCGGAGCGGCGGTCCTCGGAGAGGTGCAGCAGCATCATGGTGTCGCTGCGGGCCGCGCCGGCCTGCCAGGCCGGGGCCTTGGCGGCGGTGCCGGTGGTGGGGGTGTCGGAACGGGCGTCCAGGCCGACCAGCAGGAGGTTGAGGCCGCTGTCCGGGACGGGCTTCGGCTGGGCGGAGTCCGGCACGGTCGGGAAGGCGTCCGGGATGCGGGGGACGGAGGAGGCGTAGTGCTCGGCCGTCCACCAGAGGGCGCCGCCGGCGCCGAGGACGAGGGCGAGCAGGGCGGCGACGGTCCAGAGCAGCACCCGCCGGGTGCGGCGGCGCCGGGACGGCGGCTCGGGGGCTTCGTCGGGTCGGCCGGCGGGGCCGTCACCCGGTTCCCCCTGCCCGTCCTCCGACTGCTCCCGCGGCTCGAAGAGGCTCAGCCCGGAGGGGGCCGGCCGCCGCTCGGGCTCGCCCGACTGCTCGTCCTCCGGCTCCATGGGCGTATTGTGCCGTCGGCCCGGGTCCGTGTGCAGGGGGTTTGCCGAGCTTCGCGGACAACGGCCGGAACCGGGGCCCCGCGGGACGGTCTGGGACCTCCCCGTAGGGCCGGATAGCATCGGTGGGCGCGGCCGCCACCCGGCGCCGTGCTGCCCGTCGCCCGCCCGAAGGGGAAACCGTGACCCTCCGCATCTCCGTGATCGGCACCGGCTATCTCGGCGCCACCCACGCCGCCGCCATGGCGGAGTTCGGCTTCGAGGTGCTGGGGCTGGACATCGACCCGGAGAAGATCGCGACGCTGACCGCGGGCAAGGTCCCGATGTACGAGCCGGGACTGTCCGAACTGCTGCTCAAGCACGTGGCCGGGCACGAGGGTTCGACCGGGCGGCTGCGGTTCACCACCTCCGTCGAGGAGGCCGCGACCTTCGGCGACGTGCACTTCGTCTGCGTCAACACCCCGCAGCGCAAGGGCGAGTTCGCCGCCGACATGTCGTACGTGGACGCCGCGATCGACGCGCTGGCCCCGCACCTGACCCGCCCGGTGCTGGTGGTCGGCAAGTCCACCGTGCCGGTCGGCTCGGCGGGCCGGCTCGCGGAGCGGCTGGCCGCGCTGGCCCCGGTCGGCGAGGGCGCCGAACTCGCCTGGAACCCCGAGTTCCTGCGCGAGGGATTCGCCGTCCAGGACACCCTGCGCCCGGACCGGATCGTGGTCGGCGCCCACAGCGAGTACGCCGAGCGGATGCTGCGCGAGGTGTACGCCGAGCCGATCGCCGCCGGGGTGCCGTTCCTGGTCACCGACTACGCGACCGCCGAGCTGGTGAAGACCGCCGCCAACTCCTTCCTGGCCACCAAGATCTCCTTCATCAACGCGATGGCCGAGGTCTGCGAGGCGGCCGGCGCCGACGTCACCCAGCTGAGCGCGGCGCTCGCGCTGGACGAGCGGATCGGCGGCAAGTTCCTCAACTCCGGCCTGGGCTTCGGCGGCGGCTGCCTGCCCAAGGACATCCGGGCGTTCATGGCACGGGCCGGCGAGCTGGGTGCCGACCAGGCGCTGACCTTCCTGCGCGAGGTCGACTCGATCAACATGCGGCGCCGCTCCCGGATGGTCGAGCTGGCCCGCGAGCAGTGCGACGGCGGCTTCCTGGGCCGGCGGATCGCCGTCCTCGGTGCCGCGTTCAAGCCCAACTCGGACGACATCCGGGACTCGCCGGCGCTCAACGTCGCCGCCCAGATCCAGCTCCAGGGCGCGCAGGTCACCGTCTACGACCCCAAGGCCATGGACAACGCGCGCAAGATGTTCCCCGGCCTCGCCTACGCGCCCTCGGCGCTGGAGGCCGCCGAGGGCGCGCACGTCGTGCTGCACCTCACCGAGTGGCAGGAGTTCCGCGCCCTCGACCCGGCCGAGCTGGGCGCGGTGGTCGCCGAGCGCCGCCTGCTCGACGGCCGCAACGTCCTCGACGCCGACGCCTGGCGCGCGGCCGGCTGGACCTACCGCGCGCTCGGCCGCCCGAGCTGACCGCACGCCCCGGGCCCCGCCGGACGACCTCCGTCCGGCGGGGCCGGGTGGTTCCGGCGTCAGCCCCGCGCCGGGTCGAGGCGGGGGATCTCGATGGCGGGGCAGCGGTCCATCACCATGGCGAGGCCGGCGGCGCGGGTGCGCTCCCGGGCGGCCTCGTCGATCACGCCGAGCTGGAACCAGACGGCGCGGGCGCCGGCGGCGACCGCCTCGTCGGCGACCTGGCCGGCGAGTTCCGAGCGGACGAAGACGTCGACCACGTCGACGTCGAAGGGGATGTCGGCGAGCGAGGCGTACCCCTGCTCGCCGAGCACCGTCTCCGCCTTGGGGTGCACGGGCACGATCCGCTTGCCGAAGCGCTGGAGCACCTCGGCCACGCCGTAGGCCGCGCGCCCCCGGTTGGACGACAGGCCCACGACGGCCCAGGTGTCGCCCAGCTCGGTGAGGATCCTGCGGACCGTCTCGCGGTCGTCGTCCATGCCATGCCTCCTCGTGTCCGGGCACCCCCGGCCGGGGCGCCTCCCCTTCGGCCCCAGCGCGGCCGGGGGTCCGGTCATTCCCGGTCCGGTCAGCCGTCCACACCCGGCAGGCCCGCGAGGGTCGCGAGGGACCGGGTGCGGCCCTCGCCGCGCAGGCGGGCGGCGGCGGACTCGGCGTCGCGCAGGACGCGGACGGCGTTGTGCCAGGTGAGCTTGCCGAGGTCGGTCTCGGACCAGCCGCGGCGCAGCAGTTCGGCGATCAGGTTGGGGTAGCCGGCGACGTCGTCCAGGCCGTCCGGGAGGAAGGCGGTGCCGTCGTAGTCGCCGCCGATGCCGATGTGGTCGATGCCGGCGACCTCGCGCATGTGGTCGAGGTGGTCGGCGACGGTGGCCGTGTTGGCCGCCGGGCGCGGGTTGGCCTGTTCGAGGGCGCGCTGGCAGGCCATCCCGGCCGGGGTGGTGTCGAGCTCGTCGAACCCGTGGGCGCGCATGTTCTCGTCCGCCGCGGCGGTCCACTCGATGGCGGCGGGCAGGATGAACTTGGGCACGAAGGTGGCCATCGCCACGCCGCCGTTGCCGGGGAGCTGGGCGAGCACGTCGTCGGGGATGTTGCGCGGGTGGGCGCAGACGGCGCGCGAGGAGGAGTGCGAGAAGAGCACCGGCGCCTCGCTGACCCGCAGGGCGTCGCGCATGGTGTCGGCGGAGACGTGCGAGAGGTCGACGAGCATGCCGAGCCGGTTCATCTCCCGGACGACCTCCTCGCCGAAGGCGGTGAGGCCGCCGGCGGCGGGCTCGTCGGTCGCCGAGTCGGCCCACGGGGTGTTGTCGTTGTGGGTGAGCGTCATGTAGCGGACGCCGAGCGCGTACAGGGCGCGCAGGGTGGCGAGCGAGCAGTCGATGGAGTGGCCGCCCTCGGCTCCGATCAGGGAGGCGATCCGGCCCTCGGCGCGGGCGGCCTCCAGGTCGTCGGCGGTGAGGGCGAGCCGCAACCGGTCGGGGAAGCGGTCGACCAAGGCGTGGACGAAGTCGATCTGTTCGAGCGTGGCGCTGACGGCGTGGTCCCCGGCGAGCCTGCTGGGCACGTAGACGGACCAGAACTGCGCGCCGACCCCGCCCGCGGTGAGGCGGGCGAGGTCGGTGTGCAGACGGGCGCTCTGGTCGGCGGCGAGGTCGAGCGCGTCGAGGTCGTAGCCGGCCTGCTCGCGCATCGCCCAGGGGAGGTCGTTGTGGCCGTCCACCACGGGGGTGGCGCTCAGGACGGCCCGGGCGCGCTCCAGCAGGGCGGCGTCGTCGGCGGGGAGGGAGTCCAGCAGCTCAGAGGTCATACGAGCTGTTGTATCCGAAAAGACTGCTTTTCAGACTTACTTCCCGAAGCCGAAGGAGGCCGAACCCGCCACCTTGGCCCGGAGCTTCTTGCCCTTCTCGGTGGCCTGGCCGTTCAGCTCGGCCTGGAAGTCGGTCATCCGCTCGGTCAGCTCCGGGTCGAAGGCGGCCAGCATCCGCACCGCGAGCAGGCCCGCGTTGCGCGCGCCCGCCACCGAGACGGTGGCCACCGGCACGCCGGCCGGCATCTGCACGATCGACAGCAGGCTGTCCATGCCATCCAGGTAGCGCAGCGGCACCGGCACGCCGATCACCGGCAGCGGGGTGACCGAGGCGAGCATGCCCGGCAGGTGGGCGGCGCCGCCGGCGCCCGCGATGATCGCCTTCAGCCCGCGCTTGTGGGCGTTCTCGCCGTAGGCGACCATCTCCCGCGGCATCCGGTGCGCGGAGACGACGTCGACCTCGTAGGGGATCTCGAACTCGTCCAGCGCCTGGGCCGCGGCCTCCATCACGGGCCAGTCGGAGTCCGAGCCCATGACGATGCCGACGAGGGGGGAGGTGGGGGCGCTCATTCGGTGATCGTTCCTCGCAGGTAGGCGGCCGCGTGGCGGGCGCGCTCGCGGACGTCGTCGAGGTCGTCCCCGAAGACGTTGACGTGGCCGACCTTGCGGCCGGGCTTCACGTCCTTGCCGTACATGTGGATCCGCAGACCGGGGTCGCGGGCCATGCAGTGCAGGAAGGCGTGGTACATGTCCGGGTAGTCGCCGCCCAGGACGTTGACCATGACCGTCCACGGGGCGCGCGGCCGGGGGTCGCCGAGCGGCAGGTCGAGCACGGCCCGCAGGTGGTTCTCGAACTGCGAGGTGACGGCGCCGTCCTGGCTCCAGTGCCCGGAGTTGTGCGGCCGCATGGCCAGCTCGTTGACCAGGATCCGGCCGTCGCGGGTCTGGAACAGCTCGACGGCGAGGTGGCCGGTGATGTCCAGCTCGCCGGCGATCCGCAGGGCGAGCTGCTGGGCCTCGTCGGACAGCGCCGGGTCGAGGTCCGGCGCCGGGGCGGTGACCTCGGCGCAGACGCCGTTCTCCTGGACGCTCTCCACCACCGGGTAGGCGACGGCCTGGCCGCTGGGCGAGCGGACCACGTTGGCGGCCAGCTCGCGGACGAAGTCGACCTTCTCCTCGGCCAGCACCGGGACGCCGGCCAGGAACGGGGCCGCGGCCTCCTGCTCGTCGCCGACCACCCAGACGCCCTTGCCGTCGTAGCCGCCGCGGACGGTCTTGAGGACCACCGGGTAGCCCGCGCCCTCGCCCGCGAACGCGGTCACGTCGGCCGGGTCGGCGACGATCCGGTGCCGGGGGCAGGGGACGCCGATGGAGTCCAGCCTGGCCCGCATCACGCCCTTGTCCTGGGCGTTGACCAGCGCGTCCGGGCCGGGCCGGACGGCGACGCCGTCGGCCTGCAGGGCCCGCAGGTGCTCGGTCGGCACGTGCTCGTGGTCGAAGGTGATCACGTCGCAGCCCTCGGCGAAGCGCCGGAGGGTGTCGAGGTCGCGGTAGTCGCCGAGGACGACGTCGGAGACGACCTGCGCCGCCGAGTCCTGGGGAGTGTCGGCGAGGAGCTTGAACCGGATCCCGAGCGGGATGCCCGCCTGGTGTGCCATGCGGGCAAGCTGCCCGCCGCCGATCATGCCCACCACTGGAAAATTCGCGTTGCCCGGGGAAGTCACCCGGCCAGGATATCCGGGCCGGTCGGAGGGTGTGGAACCGCTCCCCGCGCAAGGGCGTCCCAGAGGACGGACCCAGGTGGACGCGCCGGAGGGGCTGAGCCGATCGGCGGAACGGGGTAGCCTGGGCGGCCAGGTCCTGGTACGCGCGGTCCGATCATGTGCGTGCACGCAGGGCTCAAGGGGTTGACGGCGCTCAGGCCGCGGCACCCTTTCGTCCGCAGGCACGCAGGCACACGGAGGCAGCCCGGTATGGCGACGACCACGGCGTCGAACCCCTCGCTGGCGCAGAAACTGCGCGGCCTGTCGGGCGAGGCGGTGAAGTTCGGCCTGGTCGGCCTCAGCGGTGTCGTGGTGAACTTCGCCGTCTTCTGGGTCTGCATCAACGGCCTGCACCTGGCCTCGCTGCGCTCCAACATCGCCGCCACGCTGGTCGCGATCGCCACCAACTACCTGGGCTACCGCTACTGGCTGTACCGGGACCGGGACGCCGCCTCGCGCAAGCGGGAGATCACGCTGTTCCTGGTGTTCAGCGGCGCCGGCATGCTGATCGAGACCGGGGTGCTCGGCTTCTCGGTGTACGTGCTGGGGCTCTCCTCGCACTTCGAGCAGCTGGCCGCGAAGGTCGGCGGCCTGGCGCTCGGCACGGTGTTCCGCTTCATCTCCTACCGCACCTGGGTCTTCAAGGCCGTTCCGGAGCCGACCGAGGAGCAGCTCGCCGCGGCCCGCGCCGAGGCGGCCGCGGACGCGCCGGCCACCGGCGTGGTGGCCCAGGCCGAGCTGATGCTGGCCGCCGAGCAGATCCGCTTCGCCAAGGCCGAGTAGCGGCGCCGAGCGCCTCCGCCCTCCCCTCCGGTTGCCGCCCCGGCCGCCACGGGAGGACAGTGGTGACGGAGGGCGAGCACGGTCCGCGAACGATCGAGGCCGCGGGGGACGCAGGAGGCTCGCCATGACCTTCGTCCAGATCATCGACTGCCGGACCGACCACCTCGACGAGTTCAACGGCCTGTTGGACCGCTGGATGGACCAGACCGAGGGCCGGCGGACCGTCGACCACGCGATGGTCGCCACCGACCGCTCCGACCCGCGGCACGTGGTGGAGATCGTCGAGTTCCCGTCGTACGAGGCCGCGATGCGCAACTCGGGCCTGCCGGAGACCGACCGGGTCTACCGCGAGATGGTCGCGCTCTGCGACGCGCCGCCCACCTTCACCGACCTGGACGTGGTCCGGGACGCCAAGCTCTGACACCCACGCCGACACAGCGCCGCGCTCCGCCACCGCACTCCGCCACCGCACTCCGGCGCCGAGGCCCCGATGCCCGCCCTCACCCCTCGCGCTGGCTGCGGCCCAGGAAGAGCGCGAACACCGCCGGCCGCAGCGAGAGCAGCTCCAGCCGCCCGCCGTCCGCCTCCGCGAGGTCGCGGGCGACGGCGAGGCCGATGCCGGTCGAGTTGCGGCCGCTGACCGCGCGCTCGAAGACCCGGTTGCCCAGCTCGGCCGGCACCCCGGGGCCCTCGTCCTGCACCTCGACGACCACCGAGGTCCCCGACGGCCGCACCCGCAGGGTGATCGTGCCGGCGCCGTGCATCAGCGAGTTCTCGATCAGGGTGGCCAGCACCTGGGCGACCGTGCCGGGGGTGCCGACGGCGATGACCCCGACCAGGCCCTCGACCTGGAGCACCCGGCCGGTGCCGCGCAGCGACGGGCCCCACTCCTCGACCTGCTGCTTGACCACGTCGTCGAGGTCGAAGGCGACGGCCGTGGGGCTGCGCGGGTCGCGCTGGGTGGTGAGCAGCCGCTGGACGACGTCGGTGAGCCGCTCGACCTGCTGGAGGGCGATGGTCGCCTCCTCCTTGACGGTCTCCGGCTCCTCGGCGAGCGCGGTGATCTCCTCCAGCCGCATGGAGAGCGCGGTCAGCGGGGTGCGCAGCTGGTGCGAGGCGTCGGCGGCGAGCCGGCGTTCGGCGGTGAGCATCCGGGCGATCCGCTCGGCGCTGGTGTCGAGCACTTCGGCGACCCGGTCGAGTTCGGGCACGCCGTAGCGGCGGTCGCGCGGGCGCGGGTCGCCGGAGCCGAGCCGTTCGGCGGTCTCGGCGAGGTCGGTGAGCGGGCGGGCCAGCCGCTTGGCCTGCCAGACGGCCAGGGCGACGGCGGCCTGCACGGCCAGCAGCGCGACCACGCCGAGCAGCAGCAGCATGTTGGCGATCTCGTGGTCGACCGCCTCGCGGGACTGCTCCACGGTGACGGTCTCACCGCTGGCACCGCGCTCGACGGCCTTGAGCAGATGGTCGCTGTCGGGCCGACCGCCGCTGGAGACGACCCCCTGGCCGGGGATGTCGACCTCGACGTACTGGCCCTCGGAGACCTGGTTGGCGAACTTGTCGCCGGTGACCGGCTCCTTGGCGGCGAGCCGGTTCTCCACCAGGGCGAGCACCCGGACCGCGGCGGCGTCCACCCGGTCCTGGGCGCTGTTGACGATGGTGCGCTTCTCGACCAGGGCGAGCGGGACGCAGAACACCACGACCACCACGAGGACGACGCACAGCAGCGAGTTGATCATCCGGCGTTTCACGCTGCCGCTCCCCGTGGTGGTACCTGCCCCTGTCGGGGCTAATTCTTCTCGAACCGGAAGCCCACCCCGCGCACGGTGGCGATGTAGCGGGGGTTGGCGGCGTCGTCGCCGAGCTTCTTGCGCAGCCAGGAGATGTGCATGTCCAGGGTCTTGGTGGAGGTCCACCAGGTGGTGTCCCAGACCTGCCGCATGATCTCCTCGCGGGTGACCACCCGGCCGGCGTCCCGGACGAGCACCCGCAGCAGCTCGAACTCCTTGGCGGAGAGGGTGAGCTCCTCCTCGCCGAGCCAGGCGCGGTGCGACTCGATGTCGATCTTGACGCCGTGCGCACCGGTGGTGAGCTGGTCGACGTTGCCGCGCCGGAGCAGGGCCCGGACGCGGGCGAGCAGTTCGGCGAGGCGGAAGGGCTTGGTGACGTAGTCGTCGGCGCCGGCGTCCAGGCCGACCACCGTGTCGACCTCGTCGGCGCGGGCGGTGAGGACCAGGACGGGGCAGCTGCGGCCGTCCGCGCGCAGCCGGCGGCAGACCTCCAGCCCGTCCATCTCGGGCAGGCCGAGGTCCAGGACGACGAGGTCGACCTCCTCGCCGAGCCCCGCGGCCAGTGCGGACGGACCGTCCTCGCGGACGAGCACCTCGTAGCCCTCGCGGCGCAGTGCCCGGGCGAGCGGTTCGGAGATCGCCGGGTCGTCCTCGGCGAGCAGCACACAGGTCATGTGGTGATGGTAGTCCGCCGGGGAATGCCCGTCGGTGCCGTGAGGTAGTTCACACTGCGTGATCGTTATACAGAGGGCGATCACACCTCAACCGACACGCCCGGGCCGCTTGTTCGGTGAAGATCTTCCGTTTTGATCTTGCAACTGAAGGAATTTGGCCCGTCGTACCATGGATCATCGATGCGAATCTGTCGTCGTCTTTACCATCGGCATACCTAATTGGCCTCTTTTGTCAGCCGATAACGCCAAATGTCGCCACGTAGAGTGGTTCTGTCCACGTCCGCCGCCACCCCCCTTGGCGGACGCTGTCAGGCAAGGAACCACTACTCATGGCGTCTACGACCATGGAGTCCGGCGTTCAGTCGGCCACTCCCGGCGGCAAGACCTTCCTCGGGCACCCCCGAGGCCTCGCCACGCTCTTCATGAGCGAGATGTGGGAGCGCTTCAGCTACTACGGCATGCGTGCCCTGCTGGTGCTCTACATGACCGCCTCCGTCACCGACGGCGGCCTCGGCATGAAGCTCGCCACCGCGAGCGCGGTGTACAGCGTGTACACCGCGATGGTCTACCTGCTGGCTCTCCCGGGCGGCTGGATCGCCGACCGCTTCCTCGGTGCCCGGAAGACCGTCGCCCTCGGCGGCTCGATCATCATGATCGGCCACTTCCTGCTGGCCCTGCCGGTGAGCGTCTCGTTCTTCGGCGGCCTGGTGCTCATCGCGATCGGCTCCGGCCTGCTCAAGGCGAACATCTCCACGATGGTCGGCCACCTCTACGACGGGCCCAACGACCCGCGCCGGGACGGCGGCTTCACGATCTTCTACATGGGCATCAACCTCGGTGCCTTCGCCGCCCCGCTGGTCATCGGCACCATCGGCCAGAACGTCGACTGGCACCTCGGCTTCGCCCTGGCCGGCGTCGGCATGGCCCTGGGCCTCACCCAGTTCCTGCTCGGCACCCGCCACCTGAGCGCCAAGAGCGACGTGGTCACCTCGCCGATCTCGGCCGCCGAGAAGAGCGCCGTCTTCAAGAAGGCCGGACTCTGGCTCGCCGCCGCCGTCGTCTTCTACGCGATCGTCGCGCTGACCGGCCACTTCACCATCAACTGGGCGATCTGGCCGCTGTCCATCGCCGGCCTGGCGATCCCGGTCTTCGTCTTCGCCAAGGTGAAGCGCGACAAGGACCTCGACGCGACCGAGCAGTCGCGGATGAGCGGCTACATCTGGTTCTTCGTCGCCGCCGCCGTGTTCTGGATGATCTACGACCAGTCCGGCTCGACGCTGAACATCTTCGCGCAGGACCACACCTCGTCCACGCTGTTCGGCTTCGACTTCCCGTCCAGCTGGTTCCAGTCGCTCAACCCGCTGTACATCATGGCCCTGGCCCCGGTCTTCGCCTGGATCTGGGTGGCGCTCTCCCGCCGCTCCAAGAACCCCAGCACCACGGCGAAGTTCTCCTTCGGCCTGCTGATGATCGGCGCCTCGTTCATGGTCATGATGCTGGCCATGGCCGCCGCCTCCGGCGGCGCCGAGGTCACGCCGCTCTGGCTGGCGATGGTCTACCTGATCCAGACCGTCGGCGAGCTGACCCTCTCCCCCGTCGGCCTGTCCGTCACCACCAAGCTGGCGCCCACCAAGTACGCCAGCCAGATGATGGGCGTGTGGTTCCTCGCGGTCACCGCCGGCGACTGCGTCGCGGCCATCTTCCAGCTCGTCCTCGGCGACGAGGTGGTCGGCTCCACCTGGTACTTCGCGGTCCAGGGCGCCATGGCGATCGTCGCCGGCCTGGCCCTCTACGCGTACCGCCGCAAGGTCGTGCGGCTGATGGGCGACGTGCACTGACGCACGCCCCACCCGGCCCCGGTCGCTTTCCATCCCCTCGACCCCGGCCCCGCGGGTGTGCCTATGGTGCCCCATGCCGACCGAACCCGAGCGCGCCGCCGCCGCGCCGACCGAGCCCGTGCCGACCGACTCCGCCCCGACCGAGCCCGCCCCGACCGACTCGCTCCCCCGCCAGCTCGCCCGCACCCGGCGCCTCACCCTCGGCGCCCCCGCCCAGCCGGCCGTCGGCGCCGGCGGGCGCACCGTGCTCTTCCTGCGCGGCCGGACCGGCGACGACCCCGTCACCTGCCTCTGGGCCCTGGACGCCGGCAGCGGCGAGGAGCGCCTGCTCGCCGACCCCGCCGCCCTCGGCGCCGACCGCCCCGAGGACGAGCTGCCCGAGGCCGAACGGATCCGCCGCGAACGCGCCCGCGTCCACGCCCGCGGCATCACCGCCTACGCCACCGACGCCGCCGGCCGGCTCGCCGCCTTCGCCCTGGGCGGCGAGCTGTGGCTCGCCGACACCGCCACCGGCGGGGTCCGCCGGGTGCCCACCGCCACCGAGGTGTACGACCCGCGCCCCGACCCCGCCGGCCGGTGGATCGCCTACGTCGGCGGCGGCGCCCTGCGCGTCGTCGGCGCCGACGGCGGCGAGGACCGCGCCCTGGCCGAGCCCGAGCACGCCGAGGTCCGCTACGGCGTGCCCGACCACGTCGCCGCCGAGTCCATGCACCGCACCCGGGCCCACTGGTGGTCCCCGGACGGCACCCGCCTGCTGGCCGCCCGGGTCGACGAGCGCCCGCTGAGCCGCCTCCACCTCGCCGACCCGGCCGACCCCGCCCGGCCGCCGCGGGTCATCCGCTACCCCCTGGCCGGCACCGACAACGCCGAGGTCACCCTCTGGCTGCTCGGCCTCGACGGCGGGCGCACCGAGGTCCGCTGGGACCGGGCCGGGTACGAGTACCTCACCGCCGCCGGCTGGGACGGCCACGGCCCGTACGCCGCCGTGCAGAGCCGCGACCAGCGCACCGTGCTCACCCTCGCCGTCGACCCCGCCGACGGCGCCACCCGCGTCCTCGCCGAGCGGCGCGACGAGCACTGGGTCGAACTCGTCCCCGGCCTGCCCGTCCGCACCGCCGCCGGCGCGCTCGTCGACGCCGCGGACGACGCCGGGTCGGGCGACGGCGGGTCGGGCGACGGCGGGTCGGGCGACGGCTCCGGCGACGGCGGCACCCGGTACCTCACCGTCGACGGCGAGCCCGTCACACCGCCCGGCCTCCAGCTGCGCTCCGTGCTCGGCACCGACGGCGAGCGGGTGCTGTTCACCGCCAGCGACGAGCCCACCGAGACCCATCTGTGGTCGTGGGAGAAGGCCTCGGGCGCCGTCCGGCTGAGCGACGAACCCGGCGTGCACACCGGCGTGCGGCGCGACGGCACCCTCGTCCACACCGCGCGCACGCCCGGCGCGCCCACCGGCCGCACCACCGTGCACCGCGACGGCGGCCACCCGGCCCGCACCCTGGCCTCCCACGCCGAGACCCCCGTCCTCACCGCCCGTCCCGAGCTGCTCCGGCTCGGCCCCCGCGAGCTGCGCGCCGCCCTCTTCCTCCCCGCCGGCCACCGCCCCGGGGACGGCCCGCTGCCCGTCCTGCTCGACCCCTACGGCGGGCCCGCCCTGCACAAGGTCACCGCCGCCCCGCACTGGTGGGACCTCACCTCCCAGTGGTTCGCCGACCAGGGCTTCGCCGTCCTCGCCGTCGACGGCCGCGGCACCCCCGGCCGCGGCCCGCGCTGGGAGAAGAGCGTCTTCGCGGACATCGCCGACCCCGTCCTCGCCGACCAGGTCGAGGCCCTGCACGCCGCCGCCGCGCTGCGCCCCGGGCTGCTCGACCTCGACCGGGTCGCCATCCGCGGCTGGTCCTTCGGCGGCTTCCTCGCCGCCCTCGCCGTGCTGCGCCGGCCCGACGTCTTCCACGCCGCCGTCGCCGGGGCCGCCCCCACCGAGCACCGGCTCTACGACACCCATTGGAAGGAACGGTTCCTCGGCCACCCCGACGAGCACCCCGAGCGGTACGACGCCGCCTCGCTGCTGCCCGACGCGCCCGGGCTGCGGCGCCCGCTGCTGCTGATCCAGGGCCTCGCCGACGACAACGTGCTGCCCGCCCACGCCCTGCGGCTGTCCGCCGCGCTGCTGGCCGCCGGGCGCCCGCACGAGTTCCTGCCCCTCGTCGGCGCCGGCCACTCGCCGAGCGACGAGGCGGTGGCGGAGCACCTGCTCCACCACCAGCTCGCCTTCCTGCGGAGGTCGCTGGGGATCGCGTAGCGACGGCGGCGGGGGCCGGGGGGCCAACCCCCCCCCCCCCCCCCCCCCCCCCCCCCCCCCCGCCCCCCCCCCCCCCCCGCCCCCCCGCCCCCCCCCCCCCCCCCCCCCCCCCGGGCCCCGGCCGCCCCCCCCCCCCGGCCCGG
>NZ_JBHVIV010000145.1:0-13463 GCF_042799475.1 Kitasatospora sp. NPDC057692
GGCGACCTGCGCTCGGCCGCCGACGCCATCCGGCTCTCCCGCAGGACCCTCGGCACCATCAAGGGCAACCTGTTCTGGGCCTTCGGCTACAACGTCGCCGCCCTGCCGCTGGCCGCCGCGGGCCTGCTCAACCCGATGATCGCCGGTGCGGCGATGGCCTTCTCCTCGGTCTTCGTGGTCGGCAACAGCCTCCGGCTGCGCACCTTCCGCTGACCTCCGTCGGCCGGACCTACCGCCGGCCGCACCGTCCGCCCGTCGACGGCGGGAGCCCCCGGAACCACCCGGGGGCTCCCGCACGTCCGGCCCGCACACCCGGCACGCCCGCCGCCGTTCCGCCGCCGCCCGCACTGGCCCGATGAGGGGACACCGCCGAGGCGTTCCCGCAGGTCGGCGGCCCGGTCGCATAGCCTGTCGCCCTGTTGCCCTGCCGTCGGCCGGACGGCTTCGGGTCCGTGGACAAGGGGTGCAGGGTGGCTTCCTCGGGTGCGGACGGTGTGGACGGCGCGGGCGGTGCGGGCGGCCCGTACCGGCCGGACCGCGGGACGCCGGTCCCCGGCTCGGTCGCCGGCGGCGCCCCGCGCGAACAGCGGTTCCGCGCCTGGCTGCTGGAAGGCCTCTCCGACATGGCCAAGCAGCACCCCGGCCCGCACGCCCAGCCCCCTGCTGAACAGGGCCGCCCCTGGTGGCGGGTGATGTGCCTGACCGGCCTCGACTACTTCTCCACCCTCGGCTACCAGCCCGGCATTGCCGCCCTCGCGGCCGGCCTGCTCTCCCCGGTGGCCACCGTCGTGCTCGTCGTCGTCACCCTCTGCGGCGCCCTGCCCGTCTACCGGCGGGTGGCCGTGGAGAGCCCGCACGGCCAGGGGTCGATCGCGATGCTGGAACGGCTGCTCTCGTTCTGGAAGGGAAAGCTCTTCGTCCTCGCCCTGCTCGGCTTCGCCGCCACCGACTTCATGATCACCATCACCCTCTCCGCGGCCGACGCCACCGCCCACCTGGTCGAGAACCCCCACCTGCACAGCGCCCTGGCCGGCCGCCAGGTGCTCATCACCCTGGTGCTGGTCGCCCTGCTCGGCGGCGTCTTCCTCAAGGGCTTCAGCGAGGCGATCGGACTGGCGGTCGTCCTGGTCGCGATCTACCTCTCGCTGAACGTGGTGGTCGTCGCCACCGGCTTCTACCACGTCCTCAAGTCCCCGCACGTGGTCGGCGACTGGGCGGACGCGCTCACCGCCGAGCACGGCAACGTCCTCGCGATGATCGGCGTCGCGCTGGTGACCTTCCCCAAACTGGCGCTCGGCCTCTCCGGCTTCGAGACCGGCGTCGCCGTCATGCCGCACATCGAGGGCGACCCGGACGACACCGAGGAGAAGCCGACCGGCCGGATCCGCGGCGCCCGCAAGCTGCTCACCACCGCCGCCCTGATCATGAGCGTCTTCCTGATCACCACCAGCTTCATCACCACCCTGCTGATTCCGGAGGAGGCCTTCGAGAAGGGCGGCCAGGCCAACGGCCGGGCGCTCGCCTACCTGGCCCACGAGTACCTCGGCAACACCTTCGGCAGCGTCTACGACCTCTCCACCATCGCCATCCTCTGGTTCGCCGGGGCCTCCGCGATGGCCGGCCTGCTCAACCTGCTGCCGCGCTACCTGCCCCGCTACGGCATGGCCCCGCACTGGGCGAAGGCGGTGCGGCCGATGGTCATCGTGCTCACCCTGATCGCCTTCCTGGTCACCTGGATCTTCGACGCCAGCGTGGACGCCCAGGGCGGTGCCTACGCCACCGGCGTCCTGGTGCTGATCAGCTCCGCGGCCATCGCCGTCACCATCGCGGCCCGCGCCGCCCGCCAGCACGGCTGGACCATCGGCTTCGCGGTGATCGCGGCCGTCTTCCTGTACACCACGGCCCTGAACATCGCCGAGCGCCCGGACGGCGTGAAGATCGGCGCCTGCTTCATCGCGGCCATCATGCTGGTCTCCTTCGCCTCCCGCCTCAAACGCGCCTTCGAACTGCGGGTCACCGACGTCGTGTTCGACGAGGCCGCCGAGCGCTTCGTGCGGGACTACACCCACCGGCCGCTGCGGCTGATCGCCAACGAGCCGAAGAGCCGCGACCTCGCCGAGTACCAGGAGAAGAAGCACCAGATCCGCGCCCACAACGACATCCCCGCCGAGGACGACCTGGTCTTCGTCGAGGTGACGGTCCGTGACCCGTCCGAGTTCGAGGCGGTGCTGACCGTGCGCGGCGAGGTCCTGCACGACCGCTACCGGGTGCTCAGCCTGGACAGCTCCAGCGTGCCCAACGCCCTCGCCGCCCTGCTGCTCGCCGCCCGCGACCGCACCGGCCAGCAGCCGCACATCTACTTCGAGTGGACCGAGGGCAACCCGTTCGCCCAGTTCCTGCGCTTCTTCCTGTTCGGTCAGGGGGAGGTCGCGCCCGTCACCCGGGAGGTCCTCCGCGAGGCCGAACCGGACCCGGCCCACCGGCCGCGCGTACACGTCGGTTGAGGGGTTGTGCCGACGGATCGTCAGGTGCCTACCATGACGGACCCGTCGGCCCCGCCCGCAGAGGAGCAACACCCGTGCGCCATCGCAGGTTCGGCTCGATCACCCTGGCCGGTGCCCTCGCGCTCGCCGCCCTCGGCGGTGCCCCGGCCGTCGCCGCCGCCTCGGCCTCCGTCGCTGCCGCCTCCGCCTCCGGGGACGTGCCCTCGGGCGGCGCCGCCGCCGCGGCGGCCCGGCACCGGGTCGAGGTGTTCGGCGAGGACGGCTCGATCGGCCGGGCCACCGTGCCCGCCGCCTCCCCGCACCTCGCCGGCGGCCGGCCCGAACCCGCCGCCGCCGGGGACGGCGAGGTCACCGCGGTCCTGCGCAGCGGTGAGCCGGCGGGCAAGGTCGACGTCGTCGTCATCGGTGACGGCTACACCGCGGGCGAGCAGGAGAGGTTCCGCGCCGACGCCGCCGCCAAGTGGCGGGAGCTGAGCGCCGTCGAGCCCTACGCCGCCTACCGGGGCCTGTTCAACGTCTGGGCGGTCGCCACCGTCTCCGCCGAGTCCGGCATCACCGGCGATCCGGACCGCGCCACCGTCCGCAACACCGCCCTCGGCTCCTACTTCTGGTGCGAGGACATCGAGCGCCTGCTCTGCGTGGACACCAAGGCCGTCGAGACCTACGCCGCCAAGGCCCCGCAGGCCGACCTCGTCCTCGTCGTCGCCAACACCGCCAAGTACGGCGGCGCCGGCTACAGCGTCGCCTCGGCGCTCGGCTACGACGGCATTGCCACCGTGGCGGGCGGCAACGCGAGGGCCGGCCAGATCGCCGTGCACGAGACCGGCCACTCGCTCGGCAAGCTCGCCGACGAGTACTTCTACGAGGGCGACGACGTCTACCCGGCCGAACTGGGCGAGCCGGAGGAGCCCAACATCAGCCTGTCCACCGCTGACCGGCTGGCCCGCGACCGCGCCAAGTGGTTCCGGTGGCTCGGCCGCACCTCGCCCGACGGGGGAGTGGTCGGTGGCTACGAGGGCGGCGGCTACTACCCCAAGGGGCTGTACCGGCCCACCGAGAACTCGATCATGCGCTCGCTGGGGCGGGAGTTCAACCTGCCCGGGCGGGAGGCGATGATCGCCGGGTTCTACCGGCACGCCGTCCCGCTCACCAGCCCCACCCCGGCCGGCACCCCGCTCACCCGCGCCGACCGCCTCACCGTCGACCTCCCGGTGGCCGGCACCGTCCTCACCTGGTCGGTCGACGGGCGTGAACTCCCGCAACTGCGCGGCCGCACCGAGATCAACCTGGCCACCGTCCCCCTCCCCGGCCCCCGCGACCGCGTCCACACCCTCACCGCCACCGCCACCGACCCCACCCCCGCCGTCCTCGACCCCGCCCTCCGCTCCCGCCTCACCACCACCCTCACCTGGCCCACCACCCGCTGACCCCCGCCAACCGGCCCGTGGGAAGTCGGCGGGGTCGACTTCTGGCGGCGGGGGAGGGCTGCTCGCTGGCGGGCGGGGGAGGTCGGCATGCTCGATCTCTGCGTCGGGGCTCAGCGCGTACGCCGTCTACCGCTCACACGGGCCGCTGAAGGCGCGGTTCGCCGCCTCGACCTGGAACCAGCACGTGAGCGTGCTGTCGCAGCTGTACAGCTGGGCCGAGGACGAGCAGTACACGTCCGCGATGCCGTTCACGTACCGGCAGGCTCTCACCGCGTACGGCGACCAGGTACGCGAGCAGGCGGTGAACCTGGCCAGGCGGCGGATGCCGAAGCCGCACGTGACGATCAAGTACTTCCGCAACGACCTGGTCTGCCGGCTCCAGGTGAGAGAAGTCCTCGTAGTCCGTGACCGGGCGCAGGGCACCTCGCTTGCGGTCAACCACCAGAGCTGTCCCGGTGGTCGGCTCCCAGCCCTCTACGCGCACCATGCGACCGATCTCGGTCTCGGTGCCGTTGAAGATCGCGATCCAGCCAGTCTGATTGAAATAGCGAAGGGACATCCCCCCATCATCTCGAACGGCAAGCAACGGCCTTCAGGCGCCTGCCTTGTTCTGCAGGTTCGTGGGCTCTGTCGCTGATCTTGTGACATTGGAAGCGTCCGATCGGTCGAAGCGCGCCGGCTTGGGCCGGGCCGAGCATGGGGAGACCGTCCCGATCTGTCATCGCGGAGCCGTAGGCTCTCGCCATGTTTTCGCGACCATCTGCGGGGGCGCGCGGCCCCTATGACGCGGCGTTCTTGCCGCGGCTGACGTTGACACTCCGGGCAGCGGACGAGCCCATCACCGCGCCGGTCGCGAAGCTCGGTGGCGAGCCGGTCTGGCTCGAAGAGCCCTGCTGGCCAGTTGATCCGGTCACTGGCCACCCCCTGGTGTTCATCGGCCAGTTTCCGGTCCCTGGGGACGAGCTCCGGCTCGCGTACCTCTTCATCGGAGAAGACGGCCGCATTATGGGCGGCCTCGGCCCGCAGGATGGTGACGCCCTACTGCTCGTACAGCCTGGCGGCCGGATCCCGCCGTTCGCGTCCATCGGAGATACCGACACCCGCGGTCGAACCCTGTGGCGTTGGGGCCCCGACGAAGAGGAGATCCCTGTCGAGTTCCATGTGGACTTCGCGACAGTGCCGGATCACCTTGAGCGGCAGGTGGCCTGCGACGTGGCGTGGGAGGCGTTGATGCGCGGCGACAGTCCTGACGACGTCGACTTCTTCGGCGCCGACCTGGTGGAGTATCTCGGCGGGACTGCGTCGTTCCCGCATACAACAGCGCAGGTCGAGGAGCCGTGGCTCTTCTTCATCCGGCTTCAGGACAGCCCTGACGATGGTGACAGGTACTTCCTCAACTTCGGATATGGGTACGGCTTCGGCTTCCTTAGCCCCGACCGGCTGGAGGGACGCTTCTACTGGGAGTCTTCGTGATACGAGAAGGCGGTCGGATCGTCTTTCCTCGGATTCAGTCACATCTCGGTGGCGCTCCGCAGGGCCGGCCAGGGCTGGCTCGCCAAGGCTCACAGGCGAGACGCCCACATCACAAGATCAGTGACAGAGCCGGTTCGTGCGTACTCGGCTCTGCACATTCGCGAGTACGCCGACGGCCGACATGCTGCGGCTGCATGCGTATCCTTCGGGCGTGAGTCTGATCGAGGTGGGTTCTGGCCGGGTCGAGCTTGACGTTCGCGGAGCAGCGGGTTCGCCGGATGCGCGGGTACGACTGTTCGACTGGGCGAGGGAAGACGAGTACCACGTTGTCTTCGGAGTCGAGGCCGCGGATGCCGGTGTGCAGGCCCGCGTCGAGACCGTCGGGGTGACGGTCTGGGACAGGCTGGACGACTTCTTCGACGGCCTCGCACAGGACTTCCGCGGCTGGGACGGCGAGAGGGTCTGGACGAACAATCACCTTGTTGTCGCTGCCACCTTCAACCGCGGTGGTCACGTACGCGTGAGCTGGACGCTCCGGGCTGATGTCTTCAACAACGGCTGGGAGTGCACCGTGTCGACCGTGGTCGAGGGCGGCGAGGAGATGACGGCGCTCGCTGCCGATCTGCGGGCATTCCTCGGGCAGGGATAGGCCGAGAGATAATCGTGGCCCGGACTCACATGACGTGACGTCAGTCACACGCCAGGCTCCGCAAAGGAACACGCTGATGCGCCGAGAGGCGACACACCGGACACCGTCCGGCCTCCCATAAGGCGACACGACCTGCGCGGGACACGGCGTCTGCTAACACAACGGCCCGGGTGGCACCTCCGCCGGGCTTGGACCGGCGGAGGTGCCTTTCTGTGCCGGTCGTCAGGTCGCGGTGAGGACCGCTTCGTCGTAGGTGGTGATGGTGGTGAAGCCGAGGCGGCGGTAGAGGGGGAGGGCGGTGGGGTGGTCGGCGCGGACGTTCAGGCCGATGTGGTCGGTGCCGTCGGCCGTCAGGAGGTGGCAGAGGTGGGCTGTGCAGGCGGCGGCGAGGCCTCGGCCGCGGGCGTCCGGGTGGGTGGTGACGTTGCCGATCACCGCCACCCGGCGTTCGGGGGAGGACACGTGGACCCCGGCCGTCGCGATCAGCCGGCCCGTGTCGTCCCGGACGCCGACGTACGGGCCGGTGGTCGGCATCCGCTCGTCGAACCAGTTGCCCGGGTAGCCGGCGGCGAACAGGGCGAGCAGGTCCGGCAGGTCCGCCGCGCCGAGTGGTGTGACCGGTGCGACGCCGCGTCCGAGGTGGGGCGCGAGGGCGGTGCGGTCGGTGAGCGCCATCCGCAGCATCGCCGTGCGGTGCTCGGCGCGGTAGTCCGGGGCGAGGGCCTCCACGCCGCCGGCGGTGAGGTGGGCGAGCAGGCGCCGGGGCAGTACCGGCCGCATCGCCCGCAGCAGCCCGGCCAGCTCGCCGGCGCGTTCGGGCCTGGCCAGTCCGAGCAGTGTCGGCACCTCCCCGACCGCGTACAGCAGCGCCACCGGGCCGTCCGACGAGGCGGTGTACCAGGTGGTGTGCGACCAGAAGGGCTCGTCCAGATCGCCGAGTTCGAAGAGGTGCAGCTCGGGGTCGCGGCCGAAGCGGTCGGCGAGCACCGCCCGGTCGTGCAGGCTGGTCAGCGGGACGGCGTGGGCGGCAGGGGAGGTGGCGGAGGGCATCCGTCGAGCCTACGCCCGCCGGTCGGGCCGAGGAGTGCGCGCAGCCGGCCGGGCGGCAGGCCGGCGGTCCGGTGCACCACCCGGGTCAGGTGCGCCTGGTCGCTGAACCCCAACTCCTGCGCCAGCGCGGCCAGCCGGGTCTCGCCCTCGGTCAGCCGCTCCAGCGCCAGGGCGACCCGTAGCCGGTTGCGGTAGCGGGCGATCCCCTCGCCGGTCGCCGCCCGGAAGATCCGGCTCAGGTGGTGCGGCGAACAGCCGACGGCCCGCCCGAGCTGGTCCAGCCCGAGCCCGAGGTCGGTCGCCAGGGCCGCCCGCGCGGCGTCCACCAGCCGCCGGCGCTCGGCGTCCCGGACCGGCCGGCCGCTCTCGACCCGGGCCGCCGGCGCCAGCACCGACAGCACCTCGCCCGCCAAGGCCAGGGTGCGTTCGGCCAGTTCGAAGGAGTCCGCGCCGTCGCGCGCCCGGGCGGTCAGCAGCCGGTGGGCCACCGCCATCCGGGGTGTGGTGAACACCAGCCCGTGCGGCACCTCCGGATCGCCGCCCAGCAGGTCGGCCACCTGCGGCTCGGAGAGCACCAGCTCGGTGTAGCGGTCACCGCCGCACGGGTGCGCGAACTGCTGCTCGCAGCCCATCCGTTCGACGTAGACGCAGGCCGCGTCCAACACCTGGTCGACCCCGTCGGCCCGCCCCCGGAACATCCCGCGCCGCACCAGCACCAGCCCGAACACCGGCGCCGGCCGCAGCTCCGTCCACCCGTGCGGCGGGTCCTGGCAGGAGACGTCGGCGACATATAGGTCGTCCCCGCTCAACAGGCACGCGCGCTCCACCGGCATGCCCGAACCCTACCCACTGCCGCCGATCGCCTCCCCTTTTCAACCGGTGTGCAGGGTCCGGAAGTTGTCGAGATCCGCCGGATCCCGGTCGACGACCTGCACCGGCGGCCAGACCCACTGCCGGACGCCGATGCCCGGCGCACGGGAGAACCGGACCCGTCCCCGGGTGCCGTCCACCGCGACGCGGTCCCAGTCCGCGCCCGGGGAGCGCAGCAGCTCGGCGAGGACGGCGATCGTGTCGTAGCCCTCGAAGGCGACGAAGGACGGGGCCTCGGCCAGCCGCTCGCGCAGGGCCGTCCCGACGCGCGCGCCGAGCGGTCCGAGGCGCGCGGGCAGGTAGCGCAGGAACGGGATCGCGGCGCCGTCACCGCCCAGCAGCGTCCGCCAGGCGGCGAACTCCGGCTGCCCGGCCGGAGCGCCGATCAGCAGTCCGGGCAGGCGCGGGTCGCGGCGGACGGCCCGGACGATCGGCACGGCCGGTTCCGGGGTGCCGGCCAGCAGGAGCAGGGCCGTCGCCCGGCTGTCGGCGAGTGCGTCGCACAGGGCGGCGGGATCGGCGGCGCGCGCGTCGAGCTCGACGACGGTGCCGCCGTACGGCGTGAGGCGGTCGTGCAGGATCCGTGTCCCGGACGCCCAGTAGACACTGGGCTCGGCCGCCACGGCGATCCGGCGGTGGCCCGCACCGAGCAGGAAGTCCGCGTAGATCCGCCAGCCGTGGGACTGCGCCGGGGCGAGGCGCGCGACCAGCTCGGACGGTTGTTCGGTGAGGGCGTCCAGGACCGCCGACGAGCAGAGGTACGGCAGCCCGAGGGCGTCGGCCCGGGCGGCGACGGTGCGGGCGACGACGCTGTGGTACTCACCGGCGAGGGCGGCCACGCCCAGGCCGGCCAGTTCGTCGACGGCGGCCGCGGCCCGCTGCGGGTCGGCCGCGGTGTCCCGCACCACCAGGGCGATCGGCCGACCGCCGATCCCGCCGGCCTCGTTCACTTCGTCCACGGCCAGTTCGATTCCGGCGAGCAGGTGCCGGCCCGCCTCGACCCAGCCGGGCCGGGTGAGCGGGACGAGGGCGCCGATCCGGACGGGCGCTCCTCCGGACGGCTCCACTGCTTCGGGTCGTGGGGGCGGTGTGTTCATCGTCGGCGTCTCCCGTGTGGCGAGTCGGTGGCACCGGGCCCGGACCGCAGGGTGCCGGGGCCGGTGATCATTCCGGACATTGCATCCACGGCCGCCGCCGGGAGGCAAGCCGTTAACGGCGGCCCGCGCGGGGCGGCTTGCCCGGGCGGGAGCGGATCGCGCAAGAAACGACAAGCCGCGGGGGCGGGCGCGGCGGGAGGGTGGAGGCGGTCGGCGCCCCGTACGGGGGTCGGGGCGCCGACCCGGTCCGTCGGCCCCCGTGCTGCCCGCGCCCCGCCCGAGGAGTCCCGATGAACGATCCGACCGCGATCTCCGTCCCCTCCGTCCCTTCCACGGCGTCCGCCGACCGCGCCGTGCCCGGCCGGCGCCGGGTGCTGCGCGGGGCGCTCGCCCTCGCCGGCGCGGTGGCGCTCCGGTCGGCGGCCGGTGCGACTCCGGCCCTCGCCGCGACGCCCACCGGCTCCGCCGTCGCCGTGCGGCGGTTCGGCCGCTACGAGGTGCTGGCACTGCTCGACGCGCACGGCCCGTTCCCGGGGACCCGGCAGGCCGCCTTCCCCGACGCGACCGCCGCCGACTGGGAGCGCGCCCGGCGCCTGGACCCGGCGGCGTTCGGCACCGGTGACACCTGGGAGCCGGACTTCCGCTGCTACGCCGTCCGCCGCCCCGGCGGCGGGGTCACCCTGGTGGACACCGGCATCGGCCCGGTCGGCAGTCCGGCCTCCGGCTGGGCACCCGTCCCCGGCAGGCTGCCCGCGGTGCTCGCGCGGGCCGGGATCGCCCCGGCGGACGTCGAGGCGGTGGTCCTGACCCACCTCCACGAGGACCACTACGGCTGGTCGGTCACCTCGGAGGGCGTTCCAGTGTTCCCGAACGCCCGCTACCTGGTCCAGCACGCCGAGGTCGCGGCGCTGGGGCCGACCCGCACGGCGCGCCGCTACGTGGTCGAACCGCTGCTCCGCGCCGGGCGGTTGACCGAGGTCGACGGCCGGACGGTGCTCGCCGGCCGGACCCGCCCCGGCGGCGCGGTCACCCTGCTGCCGACCCCGGGGCACACCCCGGGCCACCAGTCGGTGCTGGTCGAGGGCGGCGGCGACCGGCTGCTGGTCACCGGCGACGTGCTGGTGCACGCCGTCCAGCTGGTCGCGCCGACCGTGCGCTACGCCTTCGAGGCGGATCCCGTGACGGCCCGCCGCAGCCGTGAGCAGCTCCTCGACGACGCCCGCCGTACGGGGGCGGTGCTCGCCACCGCCCACCTCAACCGGCCCTTCGTTCGGCCGTGGGCTGTGGACGCGGCCACCGGCTGAGGCCTGCGGCCTGCTGGGCGCTCTCCGGCGGCACGCCCGGTCCGGCAGGGGGCGGGCCACGGCGTTGCCAGTGCCGTACGCGGGCGACGGGGCCCGACGCGTCGCCGACTTCGGCTCCCACGGTCCAGAGCGGTCCGACGGGGCCGGGGCCCGTCGGCTCCGTAGGCGGTGCCTGCGCGGGGCGGTGTTGCGTCGTTCCTGATCACGGTGAGGGCCTCCGCTGCTCCGACGGGGCCGGCGGGGCCGCGGTCGGGCCCACGGCTTCCACGGCCCCCTCCGGCGCCCTGGCGGTGGGGCCGGGGGTGTGGTCCCATCGGCTCCATGGGGCGGGCCGGGGGCGCCGTCGGTACCGAGAGGGGTCGGGTGGGCATGGGTGAGCAGCCGTTCCGCACCATGGAGGCCGGGGAGGGCCCGGTGGTCCTCGCCCCGGACGGCGCGGTCGTCCGGCCGCTGCTGGTCCTGGACGGCCTCGGCAGCCAGGCGGTCTTCGAACTCGCCCCCGGCGCGGTGACCCGGGCGGTGTCGCACACCACCGTCGAGGAGCTCTGGCACGTCACGGGCGGCAGCGGGCGGATCTGGCGGCGGCAGTCCGGCCGGGAGAGCGTGGACGCGCTGCGGGTGGGGACGTCGGTCTCGGTGCCGCTGGGAACGGCCTTCCAGTTCCGGGCCGACGAGGACAGCCCCGGCCCGCTGCGGATCGTCGCCGTCACCATGCCGCCCTGGCCGGACGGCTCCACCACGGAGGCCCGCCCCGAGCGCGGCCCCTGGCAGCCCACGGTGGGCTGACGGGCGGCCGCTCCCGGGGCGGGGCGGTGTTCGGACGGGGCGGGGCGTCAGAGCGGCAGGTCGAGCTCCTGGCCGGGGTGGATGAGGTCCGGGTCCTCGCCGACCAGGTCCCGGTTCCGCTCGAACAGGACGGGCCAGCCGCCGGGGATCCGGAACCGCTCGGCGATGCTGCCGAGGGTCTCGCCGGGGCGAACGGTCCAGGTGCCGGATCCGCCGGAGGGGGGAGGCGCGGCGGGCGTCCCGCTCGTGGTCTCCTCCTCGTCGGCGGGCGGGTCCACGTGGACCGGCCGGGTGCCGGCCTTCGGCCGCTCGCTGGTACGGTCGGCGCGGGCGCCGCAGACCGGCCACGGCTTGAGCCCGCGCCGTTCGGCGAGGCGGTCGGCGACGGCGATCTGCTCCTCGCGGCTGGCGAGGTCGGCGCGCGGGGCGTAGGCGAGGCCGCCGTTCTCCCGCCAGGTCGACTGGTCGAACTGGAGGCCGCCGAAGTAGCCGTTCCCGGTGTTGATCCTCCAGTTTCCGCCGCTCTCGCAGGCGGCAACCCGGTCCCAGTCGATCACGGCCCCCCGATCGGTGCCCGCCCCACCTCCCCGACCCGGTGGCGCGGCGTGTGCCGCGGGGGCGGCGAGGACGGCGGCGGCCAGGGTGCAGGCGGCGGTGGGAAGCAGGCGGCGCAGGTGCGCGGTGGGGGGCATCGGCGGCTCTCAGGTCCGGGGACAGGGCGTGTGCCGCTCGGGGAGCGGCGCGTTCCCACCGACGCACGCCGGGGGCGCGGTTCCGCCGCCGACACGTCGGCCGGGTCACCCGACCGGCCCCGCGCCACCACCCGGCCGGCCCCCGGCCCTTGCCCGCCCCGCCCCCGCCGTCGGGCGGCGTTCCGGGCAGACGACGGCCCCCCGGCGCGAACGCCGGGAGGCCGGGGGTGGAGCGAATTCGAAAAGGCGGTGAAGCCGCAGGTCAGCGGGCCTGCTGCCGCGCGGCCGCGGCGGCGGCCTGCTGGCGCCGCTTCTCCTCCTTCTCCTGCTTCTCCTTGACCCGGACGGTCTCCCTGCGGACCTCCGCCTGGATCGTGCGCTCGCGCTGGAGCCACTCCGGGTTCTCCTCCCGGAGCTCCTCGATCTGCTCGGTGGTGAGCGCCTCCGTGATGCCGCCGCGCGCCAGGCCGGACGCCGAGACGCCGAGTCGGGAGGCCACCACGGACCGCGGGTGCGGGCCGGTGCGGCGCAGGTCCTGCAGCCACTGCGGCGGCTCGGTCTGCAGGGCGGTGAGCTCCTCGCGGGAGATCACGCCGGACTGGAAGTCGGCGGGGGTGGCGCCGAGGTAGACCCCGAGCTTCTTCGCCGCCGTGGCCGGCTTCATGGTCTGGGTGGTCTTCTGCTTGAGCGATGTCATGGTCACCAGGGTAAGCGAGCGGCCGACGCCCGCTGTCACGGTCGGTAGCCTTGGTCGGGTGACAGAGATGCAGGTGACACCCTCGTTCCGACTGGCGTACGTCCCGGGCGTGACCCCCGGCAAGTGGGCGCGGGTCTGGTCGGAGCGGCTGCCGGACGTTCCGCTGGCCCTGGTCGCGGTGGAGGCCGCCGACGGCGAGCCGACGCTGCGGGCGGGCGACGCGGACGCGGGGCTGGTGCGGCTGCCGGTCGACCGGACCGGTCTGAGCGCCATCCCGCTGTACACCGAGACGACGGTGGTGGTGTTCCCGAAGGACCACTGGCTGGCGGCGGCCGAGGAGGTCACCGTCGAGGACCTCGCCGAGGACGTGGTCTTCCACCCGCTCGACGACACGCTGGAGTGGGAGCAGCTGCCCGGTCGGCCCGCCATCGAACGCCCGGCGACCACGGCGGACGCGATCGAGCTGGTCGCGGCGGGCGTCGGCGTGCTCCTCGTCCCGCAGTCGCTGGCGCGCCTGCACCACCGGCGCGACCTCACCTACCGGACGATGGCGGACGCCCCGCAGTCCCGGGTGGCGCTGTCCTGGCTGGAGGACCGGACCTCCGATCTGGTGGAGGAGTTCATCGGCATCGTGCGTGGCCGCACGGTCAACAGCTCCCGCGGACGCGGTCAGACCGCCGTCGCGGCCCAGCCGCCGGCGAAGCAGCAGTCCGGCTCCGGGAAGGACGCGGGCCGGGGCGCCGGCAAGGGCGCGGGCAAGGGCAAGGCCACCGGGGGCCGGCCGGCCACGGGTCGCACCGCCGCCGGCGGCGGCCGTCCCCGCGGCGGCTCCGGCTCCTCCTCCGCGGGTGGAGCGGCGGCGGCCCGCCGCGGCCGCCCGAAGCGCCGCGGCTGACCCGGGGAGCCTCCGGGCC
>NZ_JBHVIV010000146.1:0-13302 GCF_042799475.1 Kitasatospora sp. NPDC057692
TCAGTTGCACACGGGTCACGCACCATGGTCTACCGGATCAGGGGCAACCGCGAGGGCGAAACCCGCAAATTGATCACAACCGAATACGCGCCCTAAGCCGTCGTCGGGGTCACACCCGCGCGCGTTCGATGCGCGCACCACAGGGCAGTTCACGGAGGAGCCAGCCGACAGGTGGCGCCGGCCTCGGTCTCGAAAACCGTTGGGGTGCGCGAGCATCCGTGTGGTTCGACCCCCACTTCCTCCGCCAAGGGCGAGCTGGGCATGGGAGAGCCCAAGGGTCTGTAACACCCCCGCTTCGGCTGTGCCGGTTCAACTCCGGCCTCGCCCACCAAGCACCGGACCTCACCATGGAGGTGGGCCCGGGTGTAGCCCTGGGGCTACACCCGGGCTCACCGTCGTCTCCGGCCACCGTTGATCAACCTGCGATCCGGGGAGCAGAATTACCCCATGCCGAGCGCCCTCTACCACTTCACGAGCCTGATCCGCTGGTCGAGCATCCAGAAGACCGGCCTGCTGGAACCGAGGAGCGAGCAGGCCGTCAGCTTCCTCGACGAACGCCCGGTGCTCTGGCTCACCGACTCACCAAGCGGGTCTTCGAAGACCGGAGTTGCCGCTGATCGCATCGAGGTCAGGGTGGAGGTCCACCCTCGCGGGGCGGTCCACCCATGGGCGCTGTGCCGCGTCGAAGTACCTGGCAGCGCAACCAACTTGGATACGGACGGTTCCGATCCGGACTCGTGGTTCGTGACCCCGGAGCCGGTGCCGCTCCAGGTGTGGAGCAGCGCCGTTGACGTCGCCACGGGCGAAGTCCTCTGGAGCACGGAGCAGGCGCCACTCCCGCTCGGCCCCGCCGACGGCTGGTCCCTGGCCGACACCGAGCTGTCGGAGTTCCAGGACTTCGCCACCACGACGGTGGCCAAGATGGCGGAGTCCGGCACCCTCCAGGACGCCAGCCTGTGGCAGTGGACCGTCCAGTTTCTTCCGCGCCAGGTCGAGCGAGTGCGCGCGTGGGCAGCCGAACCGAACCAGGCCGCGCAGTTCCGCGCCTGGGCGGGCTGGCGGTCGCTTCGCGAGAAGGCCGAGCAGCTGCCCGGCCTCCCCGCGAAGTGGACCACCATGTAGGTCACCGCCGGCCGTCGAGCCGGCCGTCGTCGACCCCGCGCGGCAGGACGGACATCTGGTCGGGGTCGGCGAGTTCGGTCAGGCCGTGCACCGCGGCGTCCATCCGGTCTGGGCTGTCCATGCTGGCGACCCAGGTGACCATCTGCCCTTCCAGCTCGGTGAAGTGCCCGACGTGGTGCACCCGGCCCTGCTCGTACAGCTGGGCCATCGGCTCCGCGCGGAGGCGCTTGCCGACCTTGGCGTTGACCTCCAGGATCATCGGCATCAGCAGACCTCGAGTAACACCGTCCCGGGCCAGCTGCTCCCACTCCTGGGAGACGATCTGCTTGGCCATGTTGCCGCCATAGTTGGCCTCCACCACGATCGCGTCCGCCCGCAGGTCCAGCGCCAGCTGGCACGCTGCGAGCCCCCAGTCGTTCGCACCGAGGGTCCCGGAAGAGTCCGCGACGACGTACAGGTGGTCGTCGTAGCCGAGGGCCATCCCGACGATGCCGGTCTCGTCGTTGACGGCCGAGTCGCCGCCGGACGGGTCGACTGCGACGACGACCCGGGCCATCTCCAGGCCGGAGAACTGGATCGGGGTGAGCCGGGCCGTGTCGATCCAGGACCGCTTCCACACGCCGCCTTCCTGCGGCCTCGGCTTCTGCTGGAACAAGCTCCACCACACCCGCTCACCGACCGCCCGCCGGATACCGGCCAGCGCCTTGTGCCCGTACCGGGCGGGCCACAGCGGCTCCCCGGCCTTCCGGCCGAGCGCGTCGGCGTCACTGTCCGCGACCGCCGGGAGATCGATGATCGTCCAGTCGTCGGCGGTCTCCCCCGCGAGGATGCGCCCGGCGAGGTCGTCTTCGTGCCAGCGGGTCTGGATGACGATCACCGAGCCGCCCGGCTCGATGCGGGTGAGCAGCACCGCCTGCCACCACTCCCACAACCGCCGTCGCATGGTAGGTGATTGGGCGTCGGCATCGTCCTTGATGGGGTCGTCGACCACGGCCAGGTGCGCGCCCTTGCCGGTGAGGCCGCCGCCGACGCCGGCCGCGATCAGGCCGCCCTCCCGGCCGAGGATGTCGAAGCGGTTCGCCGCCTTCGACCCGGGGTGGAGCCGGATGCCGAGCTGCTCACCCCAGGTGGTGATTGCGTCCCTGATCCACCGGCCGTGGTCGTCGGCCAGGTCGGAGCTGTACGAGGCGATCATCACCCGGTGGTCCGGACGCTGAAGGAGATACCAGAGCGGCGCCCACCGGGCCGCCCGGCGGGACTTACCGTGCCGGGGCGGCATGGTGAGCAGCAACCGAACCGACTCCCCCGCGGCGATCCGGCGGAAGGCGTCGTCGATCAGGTCCAGGTGGGCAGCCTGCATCTCCCGCCCGTCGGTCAGCACCGCGGCCATCGACCCCGGGGAGCGGCGCAGCGCCATGTCCCGCTCCACCTCGGCCAGTTGCGCACGGAGCTTCGGTGAGGCGTGCTCAGCGATGGCGATACGCCTGGCGGCGGGCAGGGTGCGGTACTGGGCGATCAGGTCGCCGTTGCTGCCCGTCACCCTTCACCCGTACCGGCGCCGGCGCCCTCGGTGAAGGCGATCAGCTTGGCCAGCTCGTCGGTGGTGACGTCCACCTCGACCGGGCCGCCGCCGGTGCCGCCGATCTCCGTGCGGGTCGGCCGGTCCAGACCGAGCAGCCGGGCCCGGCGCTCCATGATCCGCAGCGCCCGGTCGATCGCCGGGAGGTCCCCGTCCCGAACGGCCCGCCGGTACGCGACGAGGAACATCCGGTCGAGCCGGGCATCCTCCAGCGCCCGCAACTCCTCCACGTCGACCGCCAAGCCGGTGACCCGGTGGTCGAGGGCGTCGGCGATGTCCCGGCGCACCGCGCGGACGAGCGTCGCATCGTCGGGGGCCGGGCGGCCCTTGGCGTACAGCTCGTGCCCGTACCGGTACGGGTAGGCGATCCGGTCCGAGTTGATGGTGGGGTCGGCGGCGAGCTTGCGGCCCACGGCGGCCGGATCGACGCCGGCGAGCCGGAGCTCAACAGCGTCGGTGCGGCGCTGGGTGATGGCAGCACGCTGCGCCCGGGTGGGGCGGGCCATGGCGCGGGTCCTCCGAACGGTGCGCCCCCGCGCCACCACCCATGATCCCTTATCGACGGGTGACGACTACCAAGTGCTCCGACGGTGCATCGAGGCCCAGGCCACACCCGGACTATTGCCTCGACATTGCAATCCGCAACCGAGTAGCTTTCCTGGGTGACGAACGCCAGCGCCCCCGTGGTCGCCTTCTGCACCATTTGCACCCGTCATCGCGCCATGACCATCGAAGGCGCGCTGGTCGAGCAGCCCGAGCCCGAAGTCGGCCGAGACGAGGCTCGGCAGCTGATGCTGGCCAGGTGCAGCTGCGGCGGAGTGGTCATGCTGCTCCAGGAGTACTACCCCGACGGCGGCATGACCGAGCCGGAGGTCATCTGGCCGCTCACGTCTCGGCCGATCCCGCCCGGCGTGCCCTACAAGGTGGCGAAGGACCTGTCGGAAGCACGACGCTGCTTTGAACTGGCCAGCTCCTACCCGGCAGTTGCCATGATGGTGCGGCGCGCCGTGGAGCTGGTCTGCAAGGACCACGGCGCCACCCGGGGCAACTTGGCGACAAAGCTTAAAGAGCTGGAGGACGCGGGCACGATCGACGGGCGTCTGCTCTCCTGGGCGACCTCCCTGCGCTTTCTGGGGAACGACGGCGCCCACGGCGACAACGTCAGCCGTCAGGACGCCGAGGATGGCCTTGCCCTAGCCGAGGCTCTGGTCGAGTACGTGTACGTCCTCGCAGCGAAGCACAGCGCGTTCGAGCAGCGGCGAGCGGCCGCTGCCGCGAAGGGCACGCCCTCAGTCGTTCCAGCCCAGCCCATGGGCGGAACCGCCTCTTCCTCTGCGGCGAGCTGAGCCATCGGCCCACGCATGGCGGCCCGATGCCGAACGGCGGCGGGCCGCCCCTTCGTCACGCGGTCAGGTCGAAGCGTCTCGGTCTTGGTCACCGTCGTAGTGCGGGCGCGCAGGTAGGCGTTCAAGGCCATCGGAGGACGCGGGCCGCCTCCGCGATGTCCGCGAACGCCTTGCTCAGATCGGTGCCGTGCCTGCTGAGGATGCGCGGCTCCGGCCCGGTGATGATCACCGAGCGCCAGCTGTCGACCCAACTCCCACCCCGGTCCGAAGGTCCGCCGGGATCTGGTGGCGGTGCGGGTCCGGCGCGGCGGCCAGTGGTGGCTGGTTGCCTGCACGGCTCCAAGGTCCGGATGGAGCACAGAAGTGGATCAAGTGTCGTGCGGCGTCGCTGGTGCCGATCCAGGCGATTCAGCCGGGGGTGCAGCCGGAGCAGCTCTCTGCGGGTCCGGCGCCGGCCAGCGGACGCCAGAGTGGCACCAGGTGAGAGGGGCCGCCTCGGGCCTGCGGGTGGCCCGGCGGCGGAGCGTCGGGCCTCCGGCTGCTTCTCCAGCACAGGTAGCGCCCGACGCGCCAACTGCCTCGGAGCGGCGCCGAGCCAGTCACCCCCGAGACGGCCCGCTCGGCGCCCCCGCGAGACCAGGGAGTGCCGAGCCTGTCCCGACTCTCCTCTTACTCGATTGCGTCGAACGGCAGCTGACGCCCCACCTTGCCCCCGGGATCCTGAGGAGCCGCCAGTTCCGACTGCCTGGCCTTCGGCTTACGCTCTGGCATGGGCAGAAGGGCGGCCTGGCCGGTCCCGGGCCGGAGGACGGTGACGCGGGGCCGGTCGCCGTGGATGTCGGGTACGCCGCGGGCCCGGAGGTAGTGGGCGAACTGCCAGTTGCGGCAGGTGCGGTAGGCCGGGCTGTTGGCGTTGGGGTCGTCGTCCGGAATGTCGGCGTCGGCGAAGGCGATGGGTCGGATGCCGTCGAGATGGACGGTGAGGTCCTGCACGCTCAGGGTCTCGCTGTGGCTGGCGGCGGCCGTGAGGGCGAGGTGCGGGTTGTCCTCCCAGCGGTAGGGGGTTGTAACGCCGCAGAGGTACCAGGCGAGGGCGTGGGGGAACTCGTCGAGCTCGACCGTGACTTGCTGGATGCGTTCGTCGATCAGGCGGCTGTAGCGGCCGTGGAGGGCGACTGCGCAGTGCCGACTGAGGTCGATGCCGGTGACGTACTTGAGCCACAGGTGCCGGTACCTGCGCTCTCCGACTTCGACGGTTATGGTTGGCAACTTGCTTGTCCCATCTGCGAGTTGGGCAAATCCTTTTGTTTCTATTTTATACTCACAAGATGGCTTGCCCTAATCGCTGTCCCGCTCCCTGCACGCCTTCATCAGGGCCTCGACCAGCGGCCTGTGCCGGTTGTGCCGGTAGTTGCCGGGGTACTCCATGTTGAACTCCAGCTCCAGCGCCGCCCGCCGCTCGGTGTCCGGCAGCGGGCGCGGCTTCCTGCACACCGCGTAGATGTTCCCGCCGTTCGGGTTGCCCCGGATCTCGACCTGCCCGAAGTACCGCTCCATCAGTGCACGCAGGGTATCCGGGTCGTGGAACCGCTGCATCGTCCACACGCCCTTCCTGAACGTGGCGGTGAAGCCGTCCTCGTCCAGGAACTCGATGCTGCGCCGGTAGCGGCCGTTGTTGCGGGCCTTCTTCCCGCTCATCCGCCGCTCGACGGAGCCGAGGGAGCGGGTGCCGGTGTAGAAGGTGCCGCCCTTGGCGAGCAGCGAGTTGCACGTGGCGACCACGGCCTGCTCGAAGTCGAACGAGGTGATCGAGTTGATCACCGAGTCGAGGACCACGACGTCGTACAGGCCGTTCGCGGGGATGTCCCGCTGGAGGTCGCGAATGTGGGCGACAGTCGCGGCCACGTCGAGGGCGTTCTCCTTCCCGGCCGCCTTGACGTGCGGCTCGTACCAGTGGGCGTCGAAGCCCTGCGACTTGATCCGCTTGATGTAGGCCAGCTCCCCGGCGCCGAAATCCATGACGCGCTGCCCGGGCCGGAGCGCCGGCAGGACGTGCTGCTCGTACGTCGTGCTCTTGTTGGAGACGCCTTCGTCACCGCCCAGCCGGTGCATCTGGCACCAGTGCTGGTTGTAGGCCTTGATGCCAAGCTGGGTGTAGTCGTAGACGCCATAGTCGCCCTCCAGCCACACCGCCAGCTCGTCGGCCTCCTGCACGGACAGCCGGTAGCACAGCAGCGGCAGCTTCAAGTCCGCGACGACCACGGCGTAGTCATTGTTGAGGATGACCCTGCCGCTGCTGTCCGCAACGACCGAGCCCCAGGTGCCGTAGCGGGTGACCAACCTGCGGATCTCGGCCTGGATGGCCGGGTTGGAGCGGGAGACCGCAGTGACGTCCTCCGGGTTGATCCACTCCCAGCCGTGCGCGTCCGGGCCGGCGGGCGGCACCCGCACCTTCGACCCGTCGGTCTCGATGGAGTTGTGCAACAGGTTGAACTGGACCTCGTCCTGGGTGGAGACGTGCCCGTCGAGGAGGATCGCCGGGGCGTGGTCCTCGCCGATCGCCTTCAGCGACTTGGTCCGCTGGTGACCGGCGACGAGGATGTGGTTGCCGTTGACGATCACGGGCTTCACGCAGCCGAACAGCTTCAGGGACTGTTGGAGGCGACCGAACGCCTCCTCGGTGAGGCGACGCGGGTTGTAGGGGGCGGGCTTGAGGCCGGTGAGGGGGTAGGACTCCACGAACTTAGGCATCGACGGCCTCGTGCTGGTCGGCCAGGTAGTGGGCGAAGCCGGTGTCGGTGCCGCGGCGCTCGTAGAACGCCTCGTGGATGGCGTTCAGGCGCTCGACCTCCTCCTTGGTGATCTGCACGCGGGTGGTGTCCCACTGGACGAAGCCCCACTGAAGGTGCTCGTCGGCGATCTTCTCGCCCTCGCGGTCGGTGGTCTCGGCGGCGAGCTGGGACGGCAGCTCGACGGAGTCGAGGAGGTCGTGCAGGGCGTCCTGGTCGTAGCCGGTCCCGTCGAGGCTGGGCAGCTCGGAGAGGATGTCGGAGAGGAGTTCGGTGTCGTACCCGGCGAGGTCGCCGGTCCGGTTGTCGACCACGACGATCCGGGCGGCGGCCTCGTCATCCACGTCGACCCAGGTGACTGCGATCTCCGTCCAGCCGCGCAGGAGCGCCGCGTCGGCGGTGTGGTTGCCGGCCAGGATCTCGTTGGTGCGGCCGGTGTGAGTACCGCGGTTGACGACGATCGGCTTGAACTGGCCGTTGATCCGCAGGCTGTCCGCGACGGCGCCGACGTCGCCCCGACGGGGGTTGCGGTGGTAGCGGTTCAGGTCCGCGATCGGGAAGGCGAAGGGCAGGAGATCGTCAACGATCCGGTCGATCGGTTCCACAGGGTGGTCCTTCGTAGGCCGATTCCCCGCGCCCTACTGGGCAATCAGCCTAGACGATCTACGATCCCCCGATGCGCTCAAGCAGCCCCTCACCAGTGGTGTTGACGACGTTGCGCTCCGTACAGCAGACTCGATTCCGATCAGGCGCTCTGGGAGAGCACCCAGGTAAAGCCGCTCGCTGCTTGCCAGCTGTGTCCGCCGACGCGGGCGCGAAGCTGGATAGCTATGGGAAGGGTCACCCCTTTCCGGAGAGCGAACGCTGGCGTCGGGTCGGTGCAGAGCGCGTCCGAAAGGCCACTAGCGCGCGTCTGCTGCGCACGACCCGAGACCACACGTCGGTAGGCGTCTCGGCCCGAACCGCCGGTACTCGTACGGGGGGTGGGGGCCGAGCGTACCCACGCTGAACAGGCCCCTTCCCTCTGGGAAGGAAGTCAGGCCCGATGGAACTCACAGGGTGGGCAGCGTCCGTCCTCGGCGTCATTCTGGCGCTGGCCGCGATCTCCAACGCGCTCATCGACCAAGTCACCGCACTGAGCAAGAAGGCCATCCGATCAGCGCACGAGATCAAGTCCGCCTGGAACGAGGTAGACGCCTCGGACTCCGATGCCCTCGCCGCCCCCGACTCAGCTCCGTCGCTGTGCGACCAAACTTCCGAGCGAGGAACCCGGGTTGAGTGAGAGCCTGGTCCGCATGGTTGATGAAGCGGCTGAGGCCGTAGAGGCACGTCGGGTCGCAGGGGCGCACGCGACAGTAGCCCATCTGGCAGGGGTGCTGGACAAGATCGGCTCCGGCTCCATCGAGGTACACCAGCCGACCCACGACGTGTTCATCGTGGCGTGGGGTTGGTGGGCACGCTTGGTGCGAAGTGGGCAGGCGGTCAGCCTGCTCAGCAAGTCCGGTTTCGCGCACGAGAGTTCACCGATCGCTCGAAGCATCGTGGAGCACACCCTGCACCTGAGTTGGCTGGTCGACTCCGGCCCAGACGCGGTAGCCGCCCTCGAGGAGGAGCGGACGGTGAACGCCTCGAAGCTGATCAAGAGCATCGAGGCGGCGGCGGAGAACGGGTGGCAGGTCCCGGAGGGGGTGGAGCGTCCGACTCTTCCGGTGAAGGGCGATGAACATCCTCTGCTGAACGAGACCAGGTCGTTCGAGGACCTGTGCACTCTGTTCGGCGCGCCTGGAGTCTACGTCGTCTACCGGGTCTTGTCCGACTACGTCCACCCGAGCCTGAACAGCGCCGAGCAGTACCTGCACGGCAACCTTGACGGTACTGCCAGCATCGGGACAACCGCTCAGGGCTCGCACCCGGAGACGATCATCCAAGCCGCGTACTGCCTGATCCAGGCGACAAGGACGCTGAGTGAGCTGGTAGTTGACGATGGTCCCCTGCGGGAGGCTGCGGAGCGAGCGAGCGAGCTGCTGGGCCACGTGCCGGGAATGCCGGCACGACTGCCGAAGCCGCCCAAGGTCGAGCGCGGGGTTCCGCTTCGCGCGCAGGTGACTGCGCCGGACCTGGAGACCGCGGTGAAGCTGGCTGACATCGCGTTCGCGGCTCTGGAAGCATCCGGCCTGGTGAAGCTCAGGCAGCGACACGACTCCGGGAGGCAGTCCCGCTCAATGATCGAGTTGGAGGCGCTGCCCGAGTCCTGAGCGAGTGGGCGCCCGCCGCAGCTGCACCCCCTGGGCCTCGGGGGTGCAGCTGCGGCGGGCGGCTACTCGCCGCCGTCTTCGGCGCGAGCCTGGGCGGCGGTGAGTTCGCCGGCGCAGAGGCGGCGGGCGAGCTGTACGCGGTCATGGAAGTCAGCGTGCCCGGCGGCGAGGAGGTCGGCGGCGGTGTCGAGCCGGGCGTACAGCTCGTCCAGCTCGGGGTCGGTGATGTTGCTTGCCGTTGGGCGGCGGGCGGCGGGTTCGTCGGGGGTCACGTTGGCTTCCCTTCCGTGGTGTCGAGTAGCCGGTGCGCCGGGGATGCCCGGCCGCGGTGGTGGCGGTCGGGTGGAGGACCCCGAGGAGGATGTCGCGGCGGCGTGGCGGGCCGTCGAGGGTTTCGATCTCGGCCCGGCCGCCGCCGAGGGCGATGACGCGGATTCGGCGGCCTTCGTCGAGCGGGTGGCAGGAGACGTACTCCTCGCCGGGTGCTGGCTGCGGGGTGGTTATCGGTTGTTGCAGCGGCACAGGCCGCTGGGCAGGCACCAGGAGTCGCAGGCCTTGCACCAGACCGCTCCCGGGACGGGCGGGGTGCGGTCGGGGGTGAAGTTGGTCGTCATGTCTTCTTCCTCTGGCGGTGGGCGTCGAGCGCGATCAGGAGGGTCGCTCGATGCTGTGCCGCGTTGGGGTCGGGCCAGCGCCTGCTGTAGCGGCGAGGCTTGGGCTCCGGGCGTGGCGGTGTCGGGTTGTTGGTCTCAGGTAATGATCGTCGACTGGTCCTACACCAAGCCCTACTTCCCGGTCGGCGTCATCGTCCGCGTCGCCGTCGCCTCCGTCATCGCGGTCGCGCTGACCTGGCAGTTCCTGAGCATCGACATCAGCGCCGTCGACCTCACCACCGACTACGCTTCCAACCGCCAAGTCGTGGTCTACATGCTGACCTACCTCAGCTTCGTCCTATGGAGCAGCGTGGAGATCGCCTTCTTCTGCGGCAGCATGGCCCTGGTCAACTGGCGCCGCAGTCAGCAGCCCGCAGCCTTCGGGCAGCTGCTCACCGCGATCGGCGGCGCCTTCTGCGTGGCGTTCACGTTCAGCAAGGGTGGCTACCTGATCGCCTATCAGCTGCACCACCCATGGCCCCTGGCGACGGAGAAGGCCCTCAGCTCGCCCCTCGTCGGCCTCTACATCCTCCTGGTCCTGGTCGGCCTGTGCCTAGCTACGCTCCACGGCAACAGGGCGACGAGTGCGACTACGACTGCGACCACGGCCGCCGTCGACGCCTGATCCAGGCAGCCGCGAACGGGTGCCCGCCGGACTCCAGCGGGCACCCCTTCTGCATCATCAGGCGGTGGCAGGCGCGGGGGGCGGCGGCTGGCTGCGCCACCACAGCTTCACCCGGCCGGGCTCGATCGTGCGGATGCCCCGGGCGGAGGCTGGGTGGACGTCGATCCGGTGGAACATCAGCAGCGCCAGCCCGGTCTTGGACGCCGGAGTGGCGGTGTCCCACCAGCGGATCAGCTCGTCGACATCACCGAGGATCGGAACGTCGACGGCCTGCTCCAGGAAGCGGAGCCGCCTGCGGATCGTGCGCTTCTCGGCGCCGGCGATCTCCTCGGCCTCGGCGTACGCCGCCGTGGTGATCTTGCGGGCGACGACGAGGGCGGACAGCTCCGCCTCGGTGGTCTCGATCTCCTTGAGCCGGGCCCGGTCCGCCTCGATGCGCGTCCGCAGCTCGTCCTGAATCCGCTGCATCGCCTCGACGTTTCCCGGGAGCAGCAGCTCGGCGACGATGTGCTCGCCGACGTACTCCTCCAGGAGTTTGGCGCCGATCCGGACTTTCCCGCACGCGCCGGGCCCCTTGTCCCGGTAGCCGGGTGAACCCGCGCCGGAGCGGCCTCCCTGCATCGGACAGCAACACTCCCCGCAGACCGTGAGGTCGACGGAGCTCAGGAAATACGGGTAGGCGTCGTCGCGGAGACGGTGATCACCGTTGACAGCTGCGTCGAGTGCTTCAAGCGCCTCAAACTCGCTGCGGGTGATGATCCCCGGGTTTCCGGTCTCCTGGAGCAGGCCGTCGACATCACGGTAGAGCCCGGCGATGGTCGGGTTGGCGACCAGGCGGCCGAAGGTCTGGCTGTTGAAGGGCTTGCCGAGGGTGCCGGTGAAGCCCTGGCTGTTCAGCCACTCGGCCCCGGCCGCCTTGGACTCGCCCTCGCGGGGCTGGTCGCTGGGCACCTCAGCCGCACCCGTCAGCTCGGGGTCGTTCCCGAGCCGACGGGCCACGGCCTTGCGCAGTGCGCCAGCCTCGGCGTCGTGCAGCGTCCGGTTCTTCGTATCAGCGAAGCCGAACAGTCTCGGAGGCATAGTCCCAACCTGTCACCGTCGCCCCGGTCCAACATGGTGGCCCCTACGCGAAGAGTTACCACCATGTTAGCCGGATCAGTTAGCGTGCATGACTGATCCCAAGGAGGGCCTTCAGAGGCGCTGTCGGCACTCGAACCGAACCCCCAAGGTCGATCAGCTCCACAGGGAACCTGCCCTGCTTGATCAACTCGTAGGCACGGTTCGGCCCGATACCCAGCGCCCGAGCGGCGGTCACGACGTTGATCGTGACAGGAAGCTCCATCAGCTCCTGCACGGTCATCCCGCGCACTGGTGCACCCTGCGTTTCAGTTTTCATGCAAGTCGTCGCGTTTCTCCCCCGCGCCAACCAGTGCTCAACCTACCTCACCCAGTAAGGCACGGGAAAGGCGAAGACCATCAGCGAGAGGCGACGAACTCACCGTTCGCACACCACAACTCTGGGCAACAGGCGCCGGGCATCACCGGGGCGCGATCCGGGCAACACGCCTACCCAGTAAGGGAGATAGGGGTCAAGCGATGCCATATACTACGCATAGCGAACGTTAGTTCGATTCAAAGGTTGATGACGAGCTTGGCGGCACCCAGCGAGAACGAGGGGGACTCGTGCACAAACGACGGACCTACCAGCGATGCGCGTGCAAGGGACCACTCTTCCACCGGCAGGGCTCCAACAAAGGCCAGCCGATGCTCAACAGCGACGGAAGTCAGCGGATCGGCACGCTCGGGTCCGGATGCCCGGACCTCACGAAGAAGGGCCACGGGTCCTGGTACTACTACCTGGAGCTTCCCGAAGACGCGAACGGTGAGCGGCAGCGCATCCGCAAAGGAGGGTTTCGGACCCAGACCGACGCCTCCGACGAATGTGGCAAGGTCTGGGAGCAATACCAGGCCGGCTTGGACATCGGCGTCAAGGAGACCTTCGGGGACTACCTGGACCGATGGCTGAAAGGCAAGGGCGACATCACGCCCGGGACGGTCAAGAAATACCAGGACAACATCCGCCTTCACATCAAGCCATTCATCGGCCAGGTCGATCGCAAGGACCTTCGCAAGGACCACCTCGAAGCCCTCTTCACTCGAATCCAGGAACGGAATATCGAGATCCAGGTGCACCGCGAGTACGTGGCGCTCCTGGCGGCTGACTGCGAGCAGAAACGCAAGGCCTGGCACGACACCCCCCGGGGCCGGCGCCAGACCGCGCGCGCCGAATGGCACGCAGCACGCGAGCTCCTCGCCACCGAACGCCGAAAGCAGCGACAGGTAACCGACCTACCCAGCCAGCACCTCATCCTCGGGATTCTGTCGTCAGCACTGAACGATGCCGTCCGCGCAGAACTCGTCAAGAAGAACTGGGCGCAGCTGATCAAGCTACCCAGCAGCAAGCCGCCGCGGCCAATGCTCTGGACCCCAGCTCGCGTCCAAAGGTGGCGAGAGACCGGTCGAATCCCGGGCAAGGTAATGGTCTGGACTCCCCAGCTGACCGGTCAATTCCTGGACTTCTACAGCAACCATGACCTCTTCGATCTCTGGCATTTCATGGCTCTTCGAGGCCCACGTCGAGGAGAAGCATGCGCGCTCCCCTGGACTGAGGTCGACTTGGCGGAGCGGCAAGTAACCATCAACCAGCAAGTTGTCGCCATCGCACACAAGCTCTTTGGGACTGATCCGAAGGCAGATTCCGAGCGCACCATCGACCTCGACAGCGAAACCGCCCGACTCCTCGGTATTCGCCGCGCCCGCCAGAACGAGGACCGGGAGCGGCTAGGTGTACTGACCACGGAGGTTGGTGACAGGGCTCACGGCGTGGTGATCTTGAAATGAGTGAGGGCCTTCTGGCTCGGTGTGGATTGCGA
>NZ_JBHVIV010000147.1:0-12460 GCF_042799475.1 Kitasatospora sp. NPDC057692
GCGCCTCGAAGAACCTCGCCTTCAACACCTCGAAATCCACGATCCCCGCAACTCCCTGAACTTCAGGGTGTTGCGGGGATCGATAGAACCCGCCCGCGTGCCCGCCGGGCCCTTCCGCGTCATCGAGGGGCTCAGCCCTCCAGGAACGCCTTGATCGCGCTCGCCAGCAGGTACGGGTCCTCCGCGCCGCACAGCTCGCGGGCCGAGTGCATGGAGAGCGCCGCGATGCCGCAGTCCACGGTCTGGATGCCGAGGCGGGCCGCGGTGATCGGGCCGATCGTGGTGCCGCAGGGCATGGCGTTGTTGGAGACGAAGGTCTGCCACGGCACGCCGGCCTTCTCGCAGGCCGCCGCGAACACCGCCCGGCCGACGCCGTCGGTGGCGTACCGGTTGTTGACGTTGACCTTGAGGATCGGACCGCCGTTGGGCAGCGGCTGGTGGCCCGGCTCATGCCGCTCGCTGTAGTTCGGGTGGACGGCGTGGCCCATGTCCGAGGAGAGGCAGACGGTGCCGGCCAGCGCCCGGGCCCGGTCCTCCAGACCGCCGCCGCGCGCGTACACGCTGCGCTCCAGGACGTTGCCGAGCAGCGGGCTCTGCGCGCCGGTGTCCGACTCGCTGCCGGTCTCCTCGTGGTCGAAGGCGGCCAGCACCGGAATGTACGGCAGCGCCGCGCCGTCCGTCTCGGCGGCGGTGGCCACCGCGGCCAGCGCGGCGGTGGCCGCGTGCACCGAGAGCAGGTTGTCCAGCCGCGGGCCGGCCAGCAGCTCGCGGTCCCGGCCCAGGTAGGAGGCGGGCTGGACGTCGTGGGTCATGAGGTCCCAGCCGGTCACGTCGGCCGCGTCGACCCCGGCCCGCTGGGCGACGTAGGCGATCAGCGAGCCCTCGTCGACCGGGCCGAGGCCCCAGATCGGCGTGAGGTGGCGCTGCTTGTCCAGCTTCATGCCCTCGTTGACCTGGCGGTCCAGGTGGATCGCCAACTGCGGAACGCGCAGCAGCGGCTCGTCCAGCTGGACCAGCCGCCGGCCGCCGTCGCGCAGGGTGAGCCGGCCGGAGAGGCCGAGGTCCCGGTCGAGCCAGGTGTTCAGCGGCACCCCGCCGTAGATCTCCACCGCCACCTGCCGCCAGCCCGCCGACCCGGTGTCGGGGATCGGCTTGACCCGGAGGTTGGGCGAGTCGGTATGGGTGCCGACCACGCGGAACGGTGTCTCCGGGCCGGCGCCGGCCGGCACGTACCAGGCGATCAGCGCGCCGCCGCGGACGACGTACCGGCCGCCGGCGACTCCGTCCCAGGCGTCCGTTTCCAGCACCTGCCGGAAGCCGGCTTTCTCCAGACGCTCGGCCGCGCTCGCGACCGCGTGGTAGGGCGACGGCGAGGTGCCGAGGAAGGCGATCAGGTCATCGGTGTGCGTCCGGTCGAAGAAGGCCTGGCGGGCGGCGGTCGACATGCTGCTCCTGGGTCGAGGGAGGGCCGAAGGCCGAAATGGGGGATCGGCTTCGCACCTTGAGCATATGCCCGTACACGGACATGACACTCGGAGCAGCCCAACGGATGCACAACACAGACAGAAACGTGAACTGACGCTTCCTCCGCCGCTGTCGGCGGCCGGGCCGCCGGGTACGCCGAAGGGCCCGGTCGGGGGGACCGGGCCCTTCGGCGTGAGGGTGGGGTCGGGCGGTCAGGAAGGTGTCACGCGCGGCGCGCCCGGCGGCGGCGGGCGACGGGTGGCGTCAGAAGGCCTCCTCGGCCAGCTCCATGATCTCGTTGTCGATGCCCTCGGCGATCAGGCGCTGCGAGGCGACGGTCGGCAGCACGTTCTTGGCGAAGAAGCGGGCGGCCGCGACCTTGCCCCGGTAGAACGGCACGTCCTTCTCGGAGGCGCCGGCCTCCAGCTTGGCCAGGGCCACCGCGGCCTGGCGCAGCAGCAGCCAGCCGACCACGACGTCGCCGGAGACCATCAGCAGGCGGGTGGTGTTCAGGCCCACCTTGTACATGTTCTTGACGTCCTGCTCGACCGAGGAGAGGTCGGCGAGCAGCTTGCCGACGATGGCCTCCAGGTCGCCGGCGGCCTTGGCGAGCAGCTCGCGCTCGGCGGCCAGGGCGTCGCCGCCCGCGGCGGAGCCGAGGAACTTCTGGATCTGCTCGGACAGCGCGGTGAGCGCCTGGCCGCCGTCCTTGACGATCTTGCGGAAGAAGAAGTCCTGGCCCTGGATGGCCGTGGTGCCCTCGTAGAGGGTGTCGATCTTGGCGTCCCGGATGTACTGCTCGATCGGGTACTCCTGCAGGTAGCCGGAGCCCCCGAAGGTCTGCAGGGACTGGGCGAGCTGCTCGTAGGACTTCTCCGAGCCGTAGCCCTTGACGATCGGCAGGAGCAGGTCGTTGAGGCGCTCGGCGGCCTCGTCGTGCTCGCCGCGCAGCTTGGCGGCCGCCATGTCGTCCTGGGTGGACGCGGTGAACAGCACCAGGGCGCGCATGCCCTCGGCGTACGCCTTCTGGGTCAGCAGCGAGCGGCGCACGTCCGGGTGGTGGGTGATGGTGACGCGCGGGGCGGTCTTGTCCAGGAACTGCGAGATGTCGGCGCCCTGCACGCGCTCCTTGGCGTACTCCAGCGCGTTCAGGTAGCCGGTGGAGAGGGTCGCGATGGCCTTCGTGCCGACCATCATCCGGGCGAACTCGATGATCTTGAACATCTGGCGGATGCCGTCGACCTTCTCACCGAGCAGCCAGCCCTTGGCCGGGTGCTTGGCGCCGAAGGTCATCTCGCAGGTGTTCGAGGCCTTCAGGCCCATCTTGTGCTCGACGTTGGTGGCGTAGACGCCGTTGCGCTCGCCCAGCTCGCCGGTCTCCCAGTCGAAGTCGTACTTGGGGACGACGAACAGGCCCAGGCCCTTGGTGCCCGGCTTGCCGCCCTCGGGGCGGGCCAGCACCAGGTGGACGATGTTCTCGGACATGTCGTGCTCGCCCGAGGTGATGAAGCGCTTGACGCCCTCGATGTGCCAGGAGCCGTCCTCCTGCCGCACGGCCTTGGTGCGGCCGGCGCCCACGTCCGAGCCGGCGTCCGGCTCGGTGAGGACCATGGTGGAGCCCCACAGGCGGTCGGTCATCCGCTTGGCGATCTCCAGCTGGGCCTCGGTGCCCTCCTCGGCGATGACGCCGGCGAAGGCCGGGCCGGAGGAGTACATCCAGATGGCCGGGTTGGAGCCGAGGATCTGCTCGGCGAAGGCCCAGATCAGCGAGTTCGGGGTGACCTGGCCGCCGATCGACTCCGGGATGCCCAGGCGCCACCACTCGGCGTCCATGAAGGCCTGGTAGCTCTTCTTGAACGTCTCGGGGATCGGCGCGGTGTTGGTCTCCGGGTCGAAGACCGGCGGGTTGCGGTCGGTGTCGGCGAAGGACGCGGCGAGGTCGTTCTCGGCGAGGCGCGAGATCTCGCTCAGGATGTTCTTCGCGGTCTCGACGTCCATCTCCGCGAACGGTCCGGTGCCGTACACCTGCTCGCGGCCGAACACCTCGAAGAGGTTGAACTCCACGTCCCGCAGGTTGGACTTGTAGTGACCCATGGCCGTTATCTCCGGTTCGTCGCTTCCGGGACATCTCCGCGTTCGGGCGCCCGTACCCACCAGTAGGCCTCATGATGCTACCCAGCGGTAACTTGTTTCAAGCCCCCGTCGGTGAATCCTCTGCGGATTACCGTATGAACGTGGTCACGTCCCACAAGTCGGGACGGCCCGCTGTTGTCAGGATCGGCGCCCGCGCGGGGTGCCGCGCTCCCGATAGCCTGTCCGTGTGTACGGCTATGAGCAGAACGCGTACCCGGGCGACCCCTACCAGCAGGCGGGGCCGCAGCCGGGCATGAACGGCATGCCCGGCCCCGGCCCGTACGGCGAGCAGCCGCCGAACGCACAGCAGTCCCTCTACCCGGAGCCCTCGCCGCCGTCCCTCGCGGACGCCGTCCGGGCCTTCACCACCGGGTCGATGGCGGTGGAGGACTTCCAGGCCATCTTCATCACCTCCAAGGTGCACTGCCCGCGCGGCGACCGGCCGGGCTTCCTGGCGCTGCACAACACCCCGACGCCAGTCATCCCGATGTTCAGCTCGCTGAAGGAGCTGCGCCGGTACGCCGGCAAGGACTCCAAGCACTTCACCGTCACCGGCGCCGAGGTCCTCGACCTGCTGCCGACCGGCTACGGCTTCGCGCTGGACATGGAGGGCGAGCACCGGATGGTGTTCGACGCCAAGGCGGTCGAGCAGATGGTCGACTTCACCATGCGCCGGATGTACGGCTGACGGAGGATGGACGGGGGCCTCCCGGCCCCGCCCGCCGATCGGCCCGCGGAGATTTGGTTCAACTTTCAACTTGCTTCTTGTTGAGGATTGAACTAATCTCGTGGACACAGGCCAGAGGAGCATCCACCGAAGGAGGCCGACATGCCCGCCGTGACCGTCGACAACCCGCTGACCCTCCCGCGCGTCACCACCCCGGACCCCGCCGTCACGAGCACCCGCCCGGTCCTCACGGTGGCCACCGCGCCCGAGGGCTTCGAGGGCGAGGGCTTCCCGGTCCGCCGCGCCTTCGCGAAGATCAACCAGAAGTACCTCGACCCGTTCATCATGATGGACCAGATGGGCGAGGTGGACTACGCGGCCGGCGAGCCCAAGGGCACCCCGTGGCACCCGCACCGCGGCTTCGAGACCGTCACCTACATCATCGACGGGACCTTCATCCACCGGGACTCGCACGGCGGCGGCGGCACCATCACCGACGGCGACACCCAGTGGATGACGGCCGGCTCGGGCCTGCTGCACATCGAGACCCCGCCGGAGTCGCTGGTGAGGTCGGGCGGCCTCTTCCACGGCCTCCAGCTCTGGGTCAACCTGCCCGCCTCGGACAAGATGATCACCCCGAAGTACCAGGACATCCGCGGCGGCAGCGTCAAGCTGCTCAGCACCGAGGACGGCGGCGCGCTGCTGCGCGTCATCGCCGGCGAGCTCGACGGCCACCAGGGCCCGGGCACCACCTTCACCCCGATCACCATGATCCACGCCTCGATCAGCCCCGGCGCCCAGATCACCCTGCCCTGGCGCTCCGACTTCAACGCCCTCGCCTACGGCCTGGCCGGCAACGGCGCGGCCGGCACCGAGCACCGCCCCTTCCACCGCGGCCAGGCCGTCGTGTTCGGCGACGGCGGCTCGATCACCCTGCGCGCCGACGAGAAGCAGGACTCCCGGGACGAGAACTTCGAGGTCGTCCTCCTCGGCGGCCTCCCGATCCGCGAGCCCGTCGCCCACTACGGCCCGTTCGTCATGAACAGCCACCGCGAGCTCCAGCAGGCCATGGAGGACTTCCAGGCCGGCCGCCTCGGCACCATCCCCGCCGACGGCCACTGACCGCACCCCGTCGCACCCACGACGCCCTCCGCCACCCGAACGCCGCCGCCGCGGCACCCGGGCGGCGGAGGGCGTCGGCGCGTCCGCCCCCCGGTGGCGGCCCGGGGGATCCGGCCCTACCGTCGGACCAGGAGTGGATCTGTCGGCCGAGGGTGAGGAGCGACGGATGTTCTGGCAGTTCATCGTGCTGGTGGTCGCCTCGTTCGGCTTCCCGACCGCCGCACTGCTGTTCTTCATCGGCGGCCCCCGCTTCCCCGACGAGCAGCGCGACGACCGGTAGCGGCCGGCGGGCCTCAGCGCACCGGGACCGCCCAGGCCGGGTCGCGGCCCAGCAGGGCCAGCGCGCGCTCGAACGGACCGGCCGCGCCGTCGGCCGCCCGGACGGCGGCGAAGGCCCTCCCCGGCGCCCGGTCCGCCGGACCGGCGGGCACGGCCCCCGCCACCGCGAGCAGGGCCCCGGCCAGCGCCGGGTCCTCGTCCACGGCGGCCGTCAACCGGTCCGGCGGGCCCAGCGCGACCGCGACGTCCCAGGCGTGCACCAGGGTGTCCAGCAGGTGGAAGCCGACCGCCCGCTCGAACGGGACCGGCCCGCCGTCGCGGATCCCCGGCAGCCGGAGCGGGGCGGGCCGGGGCGCGGCGGCGGCGCGGGCGAAGGCGGCGGTCAGCCGCGCCGCCGAGTGGCGGAAGGCGCCGCCCGGATCGCCGTGCACCGGGGCGTCGCGCCAGAGCACGAGGTCCGGCCCGGCCCCGTCGGCCGCGGCCGCGAAGCCCCGGTGCTGCCCGACCAGGTGCTCCAGCAGCCGCCGCAACGACCAGTCCCCGCAGGGCGTCGGCAGCACCAGTTGCTCCGGCTGCACGGTGTCCACCACGGCGGCGGCCAACTCCAGGGAGCGGGTGTGCAGTTCGAGCAGGCTCATGCCGCGCCCGCCGCCCCGGCCGCGCCCGCCGCCGAGGCCGGGTCGGGAACCGGACCGGGAGCCGGCGCCGGGTCGGCGGACAGGAAGCCGATCACGTTGTCGATCACGGTCGGCTCGGTGAGGATCCGCCGGTGGCCCAGTCCCCGGGTGGCCAGCAGGTCCAGCCGGTCCCCGTAGGCCGCCCGCAGCCGGCGGGCCTGGGCGAACGGGACGACGTCGTCCCCCTCGTCGTGCGCCACCAGGATCGGCGGGGCGATCTCCTCGGGACTGCGGGCGGCGTCGAAGTACGTCCGGACGTCGGCGACCCCGGGGAACATCGCGCCGCTCTCCGCCCGGCGCCGCAACTCCCGCTCCACGGTGGCGTTCAGACCGAGCCGGGCGCAGAACCCGGCGGGCAGCCAGGACACCTCGGCGACGCCGGCCAGGGCGACCAGCCGCCCGGCGTCCAGCCCCTCGCGCAGCGCCAGGAAGGCCGCGTTGACGCCCAGCGAGTGGGCGATCACCGCCTCGAAGGCGCCGTACTCCTCCTGCAGCCGCAGGGCGATGGAGCGGTGGTCCAGCACGGTGGCGGTCCGGCCGCCGGAGTCTCCGTGCCCGGGGGCGTCGTAGCCGACGGCGGTGAGGCCGAGCGCGCGCAGCCGGGGCACGAGGTCCGCGAAGCGGGAGGCCCGGGACTGCCAGCCGTGCATCAGCAGGACGGGCCGGCTGCCGTCGCCCCAGCGGTGGACGACCACCGGGTCGCCGCGGTGGAGCAGCCTCCGGGTGGCGGCGCGGTCGTGCACCTCGCGCTCGCGGGGGCGGACGCGGCCGCGCCGCAGGGGGTGGCGGTAGAGCTCGAACGCGGCCCGGCCGGCGAGGCCGGGGGCGGCCCGCGAGGCGGCGTTCAAGGTGGTGCGGATCAGTGCGACGGCCGGGTCCATGCGGAACTCCCTGGGATGCCGAGGGGCAAGAGCCGAACTGGGCGAGATATTAGCACGACCGTTCGTGCAGTTTTCTGGCCGGCCGTCCGCCCCGCTACCCTGGCGGCACGGACCGATGCCGGAGAACTGGGGTGAGAACGGTGGCCGGAGCGAGCACGTCCCGCACGGACGGCCGGGTGCTGCGCGGCGAGGAGACCCGCCGGACGGTGCTGCGCAGGGCCGTGGAGATCGCCTCGGTCGAGGGCCTGGACGCGCTGTCGATCGGCCGGCTCGCCACCGACCTCGGGCTCAGCAAGAGCGGGGTCTTCGCCGGCTTCGGCTCCAAGGAGGAGCTCCAGCTCGCCACCGTCCGGGCGGCCCGGCGGATCTTCTCCGACGCGGTGCTCGACCCGATCGCCGCCGAGCCCCCGGGGCTGCGCAGGCTCCGCCTGCTCTGCGAGTCCTGGCTGGCCTACTCGCGCGCCCGGGTCTTCCCCGGCGGCTGCTTCTTCTACGAGGTCAACGCCGAGTACGACGCCCGCCCCGGCCCGCTGCGGGACGCCCTCGCGGCCAACTGGCGGGAGTGGCACGCCACCGTGCTCGGCATGGTCAACGGGGCCGTCGACACCGGCGAACTGCGCGCCGACGCCGATCCGGAGGACATCGCCTTCACCCTGATCGCCCTGCTGGAGAACGCCAACCCGCAGGCCCTGCTGTTCGACGAGGACACCCCGTACGAGCGCGCCCACCGCGCCGCGCTGCGCCGGCTGCGCTCGGACGCCGTCGACCCGGACACCCCCGCGCTGAGGGCGGACCGGACCGGCTGAGCGGGGCGGACGGCACGGACCGGCTGAGCGGGGCGGGCGGGACGGCCGTTCGCTCAGGCGGCGTCCAGCACCCGCTCCAGGACCACCGCCTGGGCCAGCAGCCGCTCGTCCGCCCCGGCCTCGCCGACCACCTGGAGTCCCAGCGGCAGGCCCTGGTCCGTCACCCCGGCGGGCAGGCTCAGCGCGGGCAGCCCGGCGAAGCTCCACGGCAGCGACATCACCGCGCTGCCCGTGCTGTCCAGCCCGAACGGGGCCGGACCGGTGGCCGAGGGGGCCACCAGCAGGTCCACCCCGGCCCGCCGGCGCCGCTCGGCGAGCAGTGCGCGGAACTCCGCGCGGGCGTCCAGCGCCGCCCGGTAGGCGGCCGGGTCGACGCTCCGGCCGTGCCGGATGCCCGCCACCGTCTCCGGCCGGTAGAGGCCGCCGAAGCGGTCGAACCACTCGGCGTGGGAGGCGGCCATCTCGAACCGGTTGACCGTCCGCAGCTGCCGCTCCAGCTCGCCGAAGTCCGGCAGCAGATCGACCTGGCGCACCATCAGCCCCCGGGCGGCCAGCAGCTCCAGCTGCCGCCGGAAGGCCAGCAGCGCCTCCGGGCGGGCCCGCTCCAGGTACGGGCCGACCGGGACGCCGAGCACCGGCACGTCCTCGTCGCCGCCGTGCCGGTTCCCGGTGTCCCAGTCGTCGCAGAGCAGCGGGGCGGCCAGCGCGGCGCCCGCCAGGTCGGCGGTGAACAGGCCCAGGGCGTCGAGGCCCGGCGCGTTCGGGATCACGCCGGCCATCGGGATCCGCCCGTGCGTCGGCCGGAAGCCCACCACGCCGCAGTAGCCGGCCGGGCGGACGACCGAGCCGACCGTCTGGGTGCCGATCGCCAGCGGCACCAGCCCGGCCGCGACCGCCGCCGCCGAGCCGCTGCTGGAACCGCCCGGGGTGTGGGCCGGGTGGTGCGGATTGCGGGTCGGGCCCGGGGCGCCGCCGGCGAACTCGGCGGTCACCGTCTTGCCCGCGACCAGCGCGCCGGCCGCCCGCAGCCGGTCCACCACGGCGGCCTGCGGGCCGGCCAGGACGCCTGGCGGCAGCGCCGAACCGGCGCGCGTGGGCAGGCCGTCCACGCGCACGATGTCCTTGACCCCGACGGCCACCCCGTACAGCGGCGGCGCCTGCGCCGGATCGGGGTGGCGGGCGGTGAGCGCCCGGGCCTCGGCGTGCAGCCGGTCGGCCCGGCCGGGCTCGGGGACGAAGGCGCGGATCAGCGGGTCCACCTGCTCGATCCGGGCGCAGAGCCGGTCGACGTGGACGGCGAGGGCGGGGACGCCCGCGCGCAGCGCGGCGGCCTCGCGGGTCAACGACCGCGGCCGGACCGGGGATTCCTCCATGGCGACCACGGTAGCCCCGGCCCCGGGGCGGCCGTCCACCGCACCACCGGTGCGCCGTTCAGCCCGACGGCCAGGCCGTCTCCGGCCGGGCGCCGGGCGGGCCCGGCCGGTGCTCGTCGGCCAGCCAGGGCGCCTCGCGCAGCAGATAGGCGCCGCAGGTGTGGCAGCAGAGTTCGGGGGTGCGCCCCCAGTCCACCGCCTCCCGGGCGGGCGCCCGGGCGTCCAGCTCCCGGCCGCACATCGCCACGCTGTCGCCGCCGCGGACCATGTGCCACAGCCGAACGGCGGCGGAGGCGCCGCCGTCGGCGTACTCGGCGCGCATCCGGTGCATCATTCCCCCATCGTCCGGCGGCCCGCCCGGCCCGGCAAGCGGAGCCGGGCCGGGCGCCGGGTCCCGCGCGCGGGGCCGCCGGGGTGCGCTCGGACCCGGGGCGCGCTCAGACCCGGGGCGCGCTCAGACCAGCCCGCCCCACAGCCGCAGCCGGGCGATCCCGCCGTCCGGGAAGACGTCCAGCCGGACGTGGGTGGCCGGGCGCGGCGCGTCGATCACCAGGCGGTGCACGGCGTCCGGCTGCAGCCGGGTGCGCGGCACCAGCTCGAACCACTCCTCGGGGTCCGCGCCGTGCTCGTCCCGGCCGGACAGCGCCGCCCAGCCGGCCGCGTTGCCGACGTAGTAGCCGGTGTCGATCTCCACCGCGCGGACCGCGCCCCGCCCGGCGAGGCGCAGCCGGACCCAGTCGTGGCCCGCGTCGCGGCGCCGGCGGTTCTCCCAGCCGTCGCCCATCGCCCGGGACCTGCCGGGCAGGGCGAGGCTGACCGGGGAGGAGAAGAAGCGGTCCGAGGCGTCCTCGACGGCGCCGCCGTTCTCCACCGCGGCCAGGTCGAAGGTGCCGAGCGCGGTCAGCCAGGCGGTGTCCGGCCGGGCCTCGCCGTGCACCCGGAAGCGCGCGATGCCGCCGTCGGGGTACTGGCTGAGCCGCAGATGGGTGAAGCGGCGGCGGTCGGCGACGGCGAAGCCGTTGGCGGCGTGGCCGCGCACCGGGGAGCGGGGGACCAGCGGGTGCCAGACCGTCTCCGCGGCCAGCAGTTCCTCCGGCCCCGGGGTGCCGGGGAGTTCGGCGCCCTCGACGGCGATCCGCTGCGGGTGGTTGCCCCGGAAGTGGGCGGTGTCGACGACCACGCCGTGCACGACGCCCGGCACGCCCAGCCGGACCAGGGCCCAGTCGTGGTCCCCGTCGGCGGGGTGCGGGTGGCCGGCGTCGGCGCCGCGCCGCCGCCGGGTCTCCCACCCGTCCATGATCTGGCCCTTGTTGCCGAAGGTGTGCGGGCGGAACTCGGCCGGCCGCGGCAGCAGCAGGTTCTCCCGCTCGGCGAACAGTTCGTCGTTGGCGGCGAGGACGGCGCCGCCCAGCCGGCGGTCGGCGAGGTCGACCAGCGCGGCGAACGGGAACTCGGCGGCGCGGTAGTCGGCGTACGGGTCGCCGCCCCCGTACGGCGGGGCGGCGGCGTCGGACAACTGGGCGGGATTCGGGCGGGAGTTCGCGTCAGTGGTCATGCCACCACCCTCGCGGCGGGCGACCGGTCAGGTCCATCACCAAGAACTGGCCAAACCGTTCAGCCGTGCTGAACGGTGCCGCCCGCCGACACGGCCGACGCCACCACCGCCAGTTCCGCCAGCACCCGGCGCAGCGGCGGCGTCCGCTCCGTCCCGGCCCGTACCGCGGTCACCACCCGCCGGGTCGGCAGGTCCGCCGGCAGCGCCCGGACCACCGCCGGGGCCCGCCGCCCGGCCAAGGCCAGCCGGGGCACCAGGGCCACCCCGAGACCGGCCGCCACCATGGCCAGGATCGCCGTCCAGTCGGCGGCGGTGTGCGCCCGCTCCGGCACGAACCCGGCCTGGGCGCAGGCCTCCCGGGTGATCTCCCGCCAGGGGCCGGCGGCACCGTAGATCCACGGCTCCTCCGCGAGGTCCGCGAGCCGCAGCCCGGGCGATGCGGCCAGCCGGTGCCCGGGCGGCAGCGCGACGTCCAGCGGGTCGCTGAGCAGCGGGGTCTCCACGATCCCCGGACCGCGGCCGACCGGCCCGACGGCCAGCGACAGCCCCAGGTCGACGTCCCCCGCCGCCAGCAGCCGGACCGTCTCGTCGGCCTCCGCCTCCACCACCCGCACCGTCAGCCGAGGCGCGGCCTCGCGCAGCCGGGCCACCGCCGGGACGAGCAGCCCGCCGATCGCGGTGGCGAACGCGCCCACCCGGACCTCACCCGCCTCGCCGTGCAGATAGCCCGCCAGTTCGGCCTCGGCGCGCTCCAGTTGTCCGAGGACCAGCTCCGCGTGACGCAGCACCAGCCGCGCCGCCGGGGTCAGCCGCACCCGCCGGCCGTACGGCTCCAGCATCGGCGCGCCCACCTGCCGGGCCAGCGCCGAGATCTGCTGCGACACCCCCGAGGGCGACAGGTGCAGCCGCTCGGCCGCCGCCGTCACCGTCCCGCACTCGTCCACCGCGCGCAGTACCCGCAGCCGCCGCAGGTCCCAGTCGCCCACCGCACCCATCGGGCCAGGGTAGGCCGCCCGGGACGGGGGTGCGGCCGCCCCGGGCCCGGACCGGGCCCAACCGTCGACACCCCTCGGCGGTCAGCCGTTCGAGAGCCGGAAGAATCCACTCACCGCCCGCCGCCGCCCACTGACCCGCCACCCCGGACCGGCGTTACGAGGCCCGGCGCAGCAGCGCGTCGTCCTGCCACTTGAGGATCTTGTCGAAGCTGACGATCGCCCCGCGCAGCGGGTGGTTGCGGAGCTGGACGTGGTCGGTGAGGGCGTGGATGAGGAAGAGGCCGCGGCCGGACTCGGCGGTGAGGTCCGGGAGGGCGTCGAGGTCCAGCGGCCGCAGGAAGGGCAGCGGCGCCGGGTCGGCGGCCGGCGGCAGGACGTGGGTGTCGTAGGGGCGGCCGTCGCGGTGCGGGCGGTGCGCGGTGAGCAGCGGCCCGGGCACGGTGGCCCGGCCGCGCCGGGAGCGGCGGCGGGGCTGCGGCCGTCCGGCCGGGCGGGCGGGCGGGGGCGC
>NZ_JBHVIV010000148.1:0-9941 GCF_042799475.1 Kitasatospora sp. NPDC057692
GGGCGGAGGACGCCTGGAACCCCCCCGCGGGGCCCCCCCCCCCCCCGCGCCGGGCACGACCACCCGCTGGGTCTGTGGATCCGGGCCCGGCGGGGGACCGAAGGGGAGGCCGACCGGCCCATGACTCACGAGCCGATGCTGGGGCGCAGCCGCGAGTGCGGGACACTGGAGGACCTGCTCGACGCCGTGCGCGGCGGTGGGAGCCGGGTCCTGGTGCTCCGCGGCGAGCCGGGCGTGGGGAAGACCAGACTGCTCGACCACGCCGCCGCCCGGGCACGGGGTTTCCGGACCGCCCGGGTCACCGGCGTCCAGTCCGAGATGGAGCTCCCGTACGCCGGGCTCCACCAGCTGTGCGCCCCGTTCCTGGACCGGCTCGGCCGCCTGCCGGCCCCGCAGCGCGACGCGCTGGGCACCGCGTTCGGGCTGACCGCGGGCACCCCGCCGGACCGCTTCCTGGTCGCCCTCGCCGTGCTCAGCCTGCTCGCCGACGCCGCCGGGCAGGACCCGCTGGCCTGCCTCGTCGACGACGCCCAGTGGCTGGACGAGGTCTCCGCGCAGACGCTGGCCTTCGTCGCCCGGAGGCTGCTCGCCGAGCGGATCGGCCTGGTCCTCGCCGTGCGCGAGCCGTCCCTGGAACCCCGGTTCGCGGGGTTGCCGCAGCTCACCGTCGGACGGCTCGGGGAAAGCGACGCCCGAGCCCTGCTGGAATCCGTGGTCCCGGGCCGGCTCGACGAACGCGTCCGCGACCGCATCGTCGCCGAGACCCAGGGCAATCCGCTGGCGCTGCTCGAACTGCCCCGCGGGCTCGGCCCGGAGGAGCTGGCCGGCGGTTTCGGACGCCCTGACGCGCGGCCGCTGGCCGGGCAGATCGAGCAGAGTTTCCTGCAGCGGATCCAGGCCCTGCCGCCCGCCGCCCGGTACCTGCTGCTCCTCGCCGCGGCCGAACCGGTCGGCGACGTCGCCCTGCTGGCCGCGGCGGCCGCGCTGCTGGGCATCGAGGAGTCCGCCGTCCCGGCGGCCGAAGCGGCGGGCCTGGTCACGATCGGTACCAGGGTGCGGTTCCGGCATCCCGTGGTGCGCTCGGCGGCCTACCGGGCCGCCACACCGGAGGCCCGCCAGCAGGTGCACCGGGCCCTGGCCGAGGTGACCGACCAGGACTCCGACCCGGACCGCCGGGCCTGGCACCTCGCCAACGCCACCGCGGGGCCCAGCGAGGACGTCGCCGCCGAGCTGGAGCGCTCCGCGGACCGGGCCCAGGCCCGGGGCGGTGCCGCGGCCGCCGCCGCGTTCCTGGAGCGGGCGGCCGAGCTCACCCCCGACCCTGCCGCCCGCGCCGCCAGGGCCCTGGCGGCGGCCCAGGCCAAGTACCAGGCCGGCGGCTACGACACCGCGCGCGAACTGCTGAACGCGGCCGCGCTCGGCCCGCTGGACGAGCACCGGATCGCCCAGGCGGACCTCCTGCGCGGCCGGATCGCGTTCGCCTCCCAGAACGCCGGCGGCGCCCTGCCGGTGCTGGTGCGGGCCGCCGGCCACTTGGAGGCGCTCGACACCGGACTCGCCCAGCAGACCTACCGCGACGCGCTGCACGCGGCCCTCCTCGTCGACCGGCCGCCGAGCGGCGCCGCGCTGGCCGACATCGGCCGGGCCGCGCTCGCCGCTCCACCCGGGCCGCCCCCGGAGCGCCACGACCTCCTGCTGCGCGGGCTGGCCGCGATGGCCGTCGACGGCTACCGGGCGGGCGCGCCCACGGTGCTGCGCGCCCTGGGCGCCCTGTGCACCGAGGAGGTGTCCGCCGAGGAGGGCCTCGGCTGGTTCCCGCTCGCCGCCAGGATGGCCTTCAACGTCTGGGACTTCGACAGCAACACGGTGCTCTCCGCGCGCCTGGTCGAGCTGGCCCGCACGACGGGCGCGCTGTCGGTGCTGCCGTCGGCCCTGCTGCAGCTCGTCTCCAACCGCGTCCTGGCCGGTGACCTCGACCAGGCGGACGCGCTCATCGCCGAGGCGCGGGTGATCGGCGAGGCCACCGGAAGCCGCTACCTCGCCCACTACGCGTCCCTGGTGACCGAACCGTGGAAGGGCCGGGAGGCCGAGGTGCTCAGGGCCACCGGCGCGATGGCCCGGGACGCCGGCCACCACCGCGGCGGGCCGGGCGGGGTCCCCGGCTCCGGCGAATGGGCCAAGGCGGTGCTGTACAACGGGCTCGGCCGCTACGACGAGGCCTTCGCCGCCGCCGAGCGGGGTGCGGAGAGCCTCCAGGAGCTCGGGCTCGCGATCAGGTCGACGGTCGAGCTCGTCGAGGCCGCCGCCCGCAGCGGCCGGCCGGCCCGCGCCGCCGAGGCGGCCCACCGGGTCGCCGACCTGGCCCGGGCCAGCGGCACCGACTGGGCCCTCGGAACCTCCGCCCTGGTCCGGGCCCAGGTGAGCGGGGGAGCGGAGGCCGACGCCCTCCACCGGGAGGCCGTCGAACGCCTGGGCCGCACCGGGGTCCGGATCACCCACGCTCGCGCCCACCTGCTCTACGGCGAGTGGCTGCGCCGGGAGAACCGCCGGGCCGACGCCCGCGAGCACCTGGGCACCGCCTACCGGGTGCTGAGCAGGATCGGGGTCGAGGGCTTCGCGGAGCGCGCGTGGCGGGAGCTGCGCGCCACCGGGGGGTCGGCGCCCCTGCGTCCGGCGGAGTCCCGGACCGCGCTCACCGCCCAGGAGTCCCAGATCGCCCGCCTGGCCGGGGGCGGCATGACCAACCCCGAGATCGGGGCCCAGCTGTTCCTCAGCCCGCACACGGTGGAGTGGCACCTGCGCAAGGTCTACACGAAGCTCGGCGTCACCTCCCGCCGGCAGCTCGGCGGCGTCCTGCCCGACCCCGCGGCGGCCACGGCCTGAGCCCGGGTCCGCCCCCGGGCCCCGGTGCCCCCTGGTCCGCCGACCAGGGGGCACCGGGGCGGCGGACCAGGCACCTTCCGGGGCGTCACGGCGGGGGCCGCGGCGGGAGCGTGTTCCCGGGGCATCGACGGATGCCGCAGGCGAAACGGAGCCGTGATGAATGTGTTGACAGACCTGCCCGGAACGCGTCCGGACACCCGGCCGGCCGCCGCGGAGAGCGCCCTGGACGAAGCCGCCGCCGCCTTCCAGGGGCTGCGGTCGCGCCTCTTCGGCACCGCGTACCGGATCCTGGGATGCGCGGTCGAAGCGGAGGACGTGGTCCAGGACGTCTGGCTGCGCTGGCAGCTGACCGACCGTTCGGCGGTGGTCAGCCCCGCGGCCTTCCTGTCCCGCGCCACCGCCCGGCTGGCCCTCAACGTGGCCCAGTCCGCCCGGTCTCGCCGCCAGACCCCGCTCCACCCCTGGCTGCCCGAGCCGGTCGCCACCGGCGGCGACCCCGAGGCCGGCGTGCAGCGGGCGGAGGAGCTGGCGTCCGCGCTGCTCGTGCTCCTGGAGCGGCTGACGCCCACCGAGCGGGCGGTGTACATCCTGCGCGAGGCCTTCGAGTACGCGTACGCCGACATCGCCGGGATGCTGCGCCTCAGCGCCGTCAACGTCCGCCAGATCTCCAGCCGGGCCCGCCGCCGGCTGGCCGCCGACCAGCGCGGGGCCGTCGACGCGGTGGAGCACCGGCGGCTGCTGGCGGCCTTCGTGGCGGCCTCCGGGGCCGGGGACACCGCCGCCCTGGAGTCGCTGCTGGCGGGGCGGTGAGCGGGGCGGGGGCGGCCCGATCGCCGCCCCCGCCCCGCCCGTCCGCCCCGGCGCCTCCGCCGGGAGGTCCGAACGCCCGCGGGCCCGCTGGCCCGCTATCGCCGGATCACCCGCAGGTGGTCGCGGACGTCCTGCCAGGTCGCGAACGTCCCCACGTCGCCGACCGTCAGCGCGGGCGTGGACGGGACGGTGGTGATGTCGATCGCGAACTTGGAGATGGACCCCCAGGCGCCGCGCAGCGCCCGCAGGCGGGGGTTGGACACCTCGAAGAAGGCGCCGCCCTTGCGCCCGGCGACGACCGCGTCCCAGGTGTCGCGGAAGTCGGTGAACCGGGCGGCCTCCGAGAACGCGCCGATCAGCTTGATCAGCGACCGGGCGACGCTCGCCCGGCCGGCGGCGTCGCCCATCGACTGGTCGGCCTTGCCGACGGTCTCGGCCGAGCCGATGAACCCGTTCAGCCACTCGATCGACGGCTCCTCCCCGGCTGCGGAGATCAGCGAGCCGTAGCTGCCACCGAAGGCCAGCGTGTTCACCTGGCCGCCGCGGCCCATCTCGGTGCGCACGTTCTCCGAGGCGTCGTTGAACGCGTACAGCTTGCCGCTCTTGGTTCGGAAGCCGCCGACGTAGAGGTTCGCCGGGTTGAAGTAGAGGCTCGACAGCTCGTTGCCGTCGCGGTCCTGGATCCGCAGCGCGATCAGGCCGGGCGGCGTCGCCTGGGTGATGTAGACGTCGTCGTCGCGGAACTGCCGCCCCGCCGCCTGGCGGAGGCGGATGAGCGCCGTGTGGTACCCGGCGACGTTGCCGCCGGTGTAGTCGTAGTCGAGCTTCACCTCCACGACCTTGGTCGTGCCGTCGGGCGTGTCCGCCCGGGCCGGGGACGCGGCCCCGAGGCCGGGGACGGCGACCGCGGCGGCCACGGCGAAGGCCAGCAGGGCGCGGACCCCGCGGCGCCTGAGGACTGTTGTCGTCATTCGGTACTCCAGGTGGTGTCGCCGGCCCGGGGGCCGGTGCGGGTGGGGCGGGGGCGTTCCCCCTCCCGCAGAGGAAGACCGGGAACGCCCCCGTTCTGTGACAGTCCGTCAGAATCGGTCAGTCGGAACGGACGTGCTGCGCCGCACCGTTCACCGGGGGACCTCCTTCCAGGTCCACAGGTCCGCGGCGGCGGGGCTCTCCGTCACGGAGAGCCCGCGGGCGTTGCCGCGCGAGGTGAGGTAGAGGCGCTGCCCGGTGGCGTTGCGCTGGGTCAGCGGGACGCCCGTGGCGGCGTGCCGGTCGGGGGTGTCGGTGCACCACAGGTAGCCGGGGTGGTCGGGCCGGAAGGTGTCCATCGTCAGGAGCGCGTCGTGCCGGGGGTACGGGTCGGACGCGGAGCTGGTGACGTACTTCCCGTTGTTGATGAGGTAGTAGCAGTGCTCCTCGCCGATCCGGCCGGCGGAGACGGTGGTGAACTGCTCGCGGGCGCCGTGGCCGTCGACCACCAGGTCCAGCGGGAGGCCGGTGCCGCCGCCGGCCGGCACGCCGACCACCAGGTCCTGCGGATCGTCGTCCTGCCGCAGCAGCTCGTCCGTGTCCAGTGCCTCGGTCTCGGGGTCCTGGAAGAACCACCGCTGGGCGGGGTCCTCCGCGTCGAAGTCGCGGAGCATCACCTCCTCGCCGTCGGGCCCGTCGGCGACGGCGAGCACCTGCGAGGTCTCGGCGTTCAGCACCACCCAGGTGCCGTCGCCCATGTCGATGACGCTCCAGATCTGGGTCAGCCCCTCGCCGCCGTTCGGCAGCAGCACCGCGGGAGTGTTCAGGAGGCCGAACTCCTGGCTCAGGTAGGTGCGGGTCATCCGGTGCAGGATGCGGAACTGGTCCGGGTGGTCGGCGGCCGGCTCCAGGACGAGGGTCTCCATGTCGCGGTTGCCCCGGTCGACCGGCCGGGTGCCGAGCCTGCGGCCGCCGCTGCCCGGTCCGCTCCCGGGCTTGGTGCTGGGGTAGGGCGCGTAGGAGCTCTTGGCGGAGCGGGCGGTGCGGGCGCCCTTCGGCTTCGTCTTCTTGGGCTCCGCCTCGGGCAGCGGCAGTGGCGGGGCCGGGTCGGGGGAGAGCCTGAACAGGACGGGGTAGTGGTCCGAGGTCCGCACGGCGTCGACCCGCGTGGCCTCGTGGAAGTGGAGCCGCGGTGTGCTGATGTGGTCGAGCGCGCCGTAGTCGTAGTGCGCCGGCGGCTGGTTCCCGTCGACCGGGTAGGTGTGCTGCGTCGGCCCGCTGATCTGGTACAGGTTCTGCATCTGCAGGCTGAGTCCGCGCAGGTTGGTGTTGAAGTCGCCGAAGACGGCGGTCGCGGCCTGCTGCGTCCTGGTGCGGGTCCTGATGGCGTTGAGCAGCCTGGTGGCGTTCGCGCCGCCGCTCGTGTCCATGTGCACCGTGAAGTAGACGGTGTCGCCGATCCGGACGCCGAACGCCGGACGGGAGGTGTCGCTGCCGGGGGAGGGGACGACGAAGAACGTCTCGGTTCCCGGGGCGTCCCCCGCCTGGACGGCCCGTGCCCGCTCCCGCGACCAGATGGCGAGGTTCGTCTGGCCGACCTGCCCGTTCGTCATGGTGTCCGTCTGCAGCCAGTACAGGTAGCCGGGGACGCCGTTCAGCGTCCGCCGGTACTCCCTGATGGGGGGCGTTTCGATGACCTCGCCCGCGGAGTTCCGCCGCTGGTACGTGGTCTGCGGTATCTCGACGCGCTCGGCGTCGATGCCCAGCGGGAAGGGCGGGCCGCCGGCCTCCTGGAGGAGGATGACGTCGGGCCGCTGGTTGGCGGCGATCTCCTCCAGGCTGGTCCGCCACTTGTCGGAGCCGTTGTTCGCGCCCGTGATGTACCGCCCGCGCATGTTCCAGGTGACCACCCTGCGCTCGTCGCCGGCGCGGGGATCGAGTTCGCCGCCGGTGTAGCGCAGGAAGAGGGAGTGCCGCTTGCCCACGTCGAGCGGCACCACGCCCTGGCCCGCGTAGTCCAGCGTCTCCCGGCCGGTCCAGTCGGCGATGGCCTGCCCGCTCTGGCCGAGCGGCTGGAAGCGGTCCGGTTCCCGGCTGTCGGAGCCGAACTGGAAGGCGGTGCCGGCCCGGTTGCCGTAGGGCCCGTACGGTTCGAACGGGCCGCCCGGAGTGCTCTGTTTGAGCATCGTGTTGTTGTAGAAGACGTTCTGCGGGCCGGAGGAGCCGGACCACTTGCCGGCCTTGGGGCCGGCCGCCCACCAGATCGGGTACCACGTCCCGTCGTCCATCTCGCCGCCCTCGCCGCCGCAGTTGGCGGAGCAGCTGCCGGAGCGGTGTTCGTACGGGATCCGGAGCGTGTTCTGCTCGAAGAGGTTGTTGTGCTCCCACCCGCCGTGCAGGTTGAGGTCGGAGTCGAGGTCGTTGCGGAAGGCGACGTTGCCGCTGGCGGACCACTGGAAGGTGAAGTGGCGCAGGTCGCGGCTCACGTTGTGGGCCCAGAGGGAGTTCCAGACCCGGCTGCCGCGCAGGTAGCCGTTGCCGCCCTTGCCCTTGTTCCAGGCGCCCTCGAAGGTGTTGCGCTCGATCTGCAGGTTGCGCGCGTTCTCGGTGACGATCGGGTGCGAGCCGGTCATCTCGGCCTTGAGGCCGCGCGCCCAGCTGTTCGCCGCCCACTTGAAGACGATGCCGTGCATCGCGTACTCGGGCGCCAGGTTGCCGTAGTTGTGCACGGCCTGCTCGGGGGTCAGCCGGTACGTCTCCTGGCCGCCGATCTTCGGCAGTCCGTTCATGTCCTGGGTGAAGGCGAAGTCCTCGAAGCCGACGCCCTCGACGGTCTTCAGCGGGGTGATCTTGCTGGCGTACGGCGTGCCGTTGCCGTTGATGGGCGGGGAGCCGTCCGACTCGGAGTTGACCGGCAGGTCCCACTCCAGCGGGCGGTCCAGGGTGACCGTCTTCGCCGTCGCGTCGACCCGGAGCACCTGGAACATCTGCTGGCGCATGTGGAGCGCCTCGATCATGCTCGGGTCGGTGATGCCCTGCTGCGCGTAGAAGTTCTTGCTGTTGGCCGCGCCGACCCAGACGTAGCCGCCGGTGCGGAACCTCTTCATGTCGACCTTGGCGTCCAGCCGGACGACCGACGACCCCTGCCGGGCGGAGTAGCCCGGGTCGCCGTCCCGTGCGGCCAGCTTCAGGCCGGACACCCAGTGCTGGTTGACGCTGCCCTCGAAGATGTCCTTGCGCATGGGGACGGTCGAGGCCGCCTCCCAGTCGTCCTGGTAGCGCGCCGCGACCTCGCGGGTCTGGACCCGGAACATGCCGCGCCCCGGCCACATCCAGCCGCCGGTGCCGACGTCGCCGCCGGTCCCGGCCACCATGCCGTCCTGGTCCCAGCGGCCGTTGATCACCGTGTCGTAGCGGGTGCTGAGGTCGGGCCGGAAGACCAGCCGGGTGCCGCCCGGGCCAGAGCCCTTGCCCCGGAGGGTCAGGAACCCGGCGTCGACGTAGACCTGCCGGGACAGGTCGACCCGGCCGGCGGGCAGTTCGATCAGCGAGAGCCGGTTGAAGTCGGCCTTCGGCGAGCACTGGTTCCCGATGTCGTCGATCGCCCGCTGCAGCCCGGCGGTGTCGTCGGCGCCGTCGTCCGCGCGCACGCCGTAGGTGGTGGCGAGCTTCTGCGGCGAGATGCGGCAGGCGGCGTCCTCGGTGAGGGCGGACTCGCCGCGCGGCAGGTCCTGGCCGCCCCGGTAGCCGACGCGGGACCAGTCCGGCATGCCGATCGGCGGGGCGGCGCGGTTGGCGTAGCTCAGGTCCGGTTCCTCGGCGGACGCGGCCGGGGCCTCGGACGTCGCCGCCGGGGCGGAGAGCGCGGGTGGGGAATCGGGCACCGGGGCCGCGGTGGCGAGTTCCGGTGCGGCGAAGGGGATCACCAGGGCGGCCAGGAGGGCCGCCGCTGGTCGGAGGTGTTTCACGTGACCTCGTCTCCTGTGTCGTGATGCCGTCGAGCGGCGGCCCGTGCGGCCGGGCGCACCCGGTCCGGAGGTCGCGGGCGTTCGCTCCCGAACGGGAAGACCGGGTTGGCGGACCGTCTGTGACACCTCGTCGGATCCGGCCGGACGTGCCCGCGGTTGTCACAGAACGGACCGCCCGCCGGTCTTCATGGGTGACCGGACGGCGCGGTGCGCGGTGGCGCCGTCGAGGACTCCGGTCGACGCCCTTCGTGAGGAGAACACCCATGACCCAGGTCAACTTCGCCCGCCCCGACGCTGCCGGGCTCGACGAACCGGTCCCGTCGCGCTACGCGTTGAAGGTCGGTGACATCGACGTGCTGGTGATCAGCGACGGGGTGCTGCCGATCTCCCCCGCGACGCTGGCCACCAACGCCCCGGCGGCCGACCTGAAGGCCTGGCTCGGGGACATGTACCTGCCGCTGGAGTCGATCAACTGGCCGCTGAACGTGGCCGTGGTGCGCAGCGGCGGCCGCACCGTCCTGGTCGACTCGGGCCTGGGCACGGAGTTCCCCGGCTTCCCCCGGGCCGGGCAGCTGGCCGCACGGCTGGACGCGGCCGGGATCGACCCCGCGTCGGTGACCGACGTGGTGCTCACCCACCTGCACATGGACCACATCGGCGGGCTGCTCGTCGAGGGGCTGCGGGGCCGGCTGCGCGCGGACCTGCGGGTCCACCTGGCGGCGGCCGAGGCCGAGTTCTGGGCGGCGCCCGACTTCTCCCGCACCGACATGCCCGCGCCGGTGCCGGACGTGCTCCGCCGGACCGCCTCAAGGTTCCTGGACCTGTACCGCGGCCAGTTGCGGCCGTTCGAGAAGGAGTACGAGGTGGCGCCGGGCGTCGTGATCCGCCGCACCGGCGGTCACACCCCCGGCCACAGCGTCATCCGGCTGGAGTCCGGCGGCGACCGGCTGACGTTCGCGGGCGACGCGGTGTTCCAGTGCGGGTTCGACAAGCCCGACTGGCACAACGGCTTCGACCACGACCCCGAGGAGTCGGCCCGCGTCCGGGTCCGCCTCCTGACGGAGATGGCGGCGACCGGCGAGCAGTTGGTGGCCACCCACCTGCCCTTCCCGTCCGTCTGCCACGTGGCGGACGCCGGCAGCGGCACCTTCCGCTTCGTGCCGGTGGTCTGGGACTACTGACCCCCGGACACCCCCGCCGTGGGGGGGGGGGGGGCCCCCCCCCCCCCCCCCCCCCCCCGGCGCCCCCCCCCCCCCCCCCCCCCCCCCAAAAGACCCCCCCCCAGGGGGGCGGGGCAGGACCCCACCCCCA
>NZ_JBHVIV010000148.1:9951-12324 GCF_042799475.1 Kitasatospora sp. NPDC057692
GGCCTTCTTCGCGGCCGGCTTCTTCGCAGTCGCCTTCGTCGATGCCGTCGTGGCCGGCTTCGACGCCTGCCCGGTGGCCGGCGCCGGGGCCGGGGGCCGCGGCGGACCCCCCCCCCCCCCCCCCGCCCACGCCGCGCCCGCGTACCCGTACCCCATCGAATGAAGGACCCCTGTGGAGCGTCTCGTTTCAGCCCCGAACGCACCGGGCCCGAACGCGTCGGGCCCGAACGCGTCGGAGCCGTGTGCCCCGGACCTGAACGTGCCCGACCCGATGGTGCTCGACCCGACCGGCCGCGCCCGTGAGGCCGAGACCGCCGAGCTGTTCGCACGCGGTCCGGCGACGCCGGTCGACATCCTGGGCGTCCGGGCCTGGTCGGTGTCCGACCCCGTACTGCTGGAGGACCTGCTCAAGGACCCCCGGGTCTCCAAGGACGGCCTGCTGCACTGGCCCGCGTTCGACGAGGCGGTCCGGACCTGGCCGCTGGCGCTCTGGGTGAGCGTGCGCAACATGTTCAACGCGCACGGCGCCGACCACCGCCGGTTGCGCCGCCTGGTGGGCAACGCCTTCACACCCCGCCAGGTCACCGCGATGACGGCGCGCGTCGAGGAGCTGACCGACGCCCTGCTGGACGACCTGGCCGAGAGCGCCCCCGGCGAGGCGGTGGACCTGCGCGACCGCTTCGCCCACCCGCTGCCGATCCGGGTCGTCTCCCAGCTGCTGGGCCTGCCCGACGAAGTGACCGGGAGCTTCCGGGGCATGGTCGACAGGGTGTTCTCCACCACCCTCACCCCCGAGGAGTCGGCGGCCAACGGAGCGGCGTTCCAGGCCCTGCTGGAGGAACTGATCGCAGCCAAGCGCCGCGAGCCGGGAGACGACATGACCTCCCTGCTGATCGCCGCCCGCGACGGCGAATCCGACGGCGGATCCGGCGCGTTGAGCGAGGAGGAACTGCGCGACACCCTTCTGCTGATCATCACGGCCGGCTACGAGACGACCGTGAACCTGATCGACAACGGCATCACCGACCTGCTCACCCACCCCGACCAGCTCGCCCTGGTGCGCGAGGGCAAGGCGTGCTGGGACGACGTGGTGGAGGAGGTGCTGCGCCGCGACGCACCGCTCGCCCACCTGCCGCTGCGCTTCGCGGTGGAGGACATCGAACTGCCCGGCGGGGTGACGGTGCGGCGGGGCGATCCGATCCTGGGCGGCTATGCGGCCGCCGGGCGCCACCCGGTGCGATACGGGGAGACCGGCGCCGCGTTCGACGTCACCCGGCCGGTCAAGGACCACCTCGCCTTCGGGCACGGCCCGCACTTCTGCCTCGGCGCGCCGCTGGCCCGCCTGGAGGGGCGCACCGCACTGAGCCGGCTGTTCGCGCGGTTCCCGGACCTCGCGTTCGCCCCGGACGCGCGGCTGGAGCCGGTCGAGTCGCTGATCTCCAACGGGCACCGCGCGCTCCCGGTGCTGCTCGGCGAGCAGGCCCCGGCCGTCCCCTGACCGCCTGGCCCCGGCCCCAGCCCCCGCGAGCGCATCCTCGCGGGGCGGGGCCGGCGGCCGCCAAAGGTCCACGTCGTGCCACAGCCACATCGCACCGACGTGCAGACCGCTGCCGGCAGGGTGAACTCCACAACCCCCCAGCCACCACCCGTGATCATCACTCCACAGCCGCGACCGCCCACGCTGGGCCAGACCGAGCGGCTTCAGAAACTCCCGCGCCGCCGAGGATGGTCCGGAGAACCGGACTGCGATCTGCCATGGTCGGCCGCGTCTGGCAGGCCTTCGGCCTCCTTGTCACGGCCGGTCACCGTGTCACTGGTGTCGACATCAGTGAGGTCCAGATCAGCAGGGCCCAGGAGCTGGTGCCAGGTGCCGACTTCATCCGGGCTGACGCCACGGCCTTGGAGCTTCCGCAGGAGAGTTTCGACGCTGTGGTCTGTTTGTATGCGCTGATCCATATTCCGTTGGCGGAACAGCCCGCCATGCTGGAGCGGATCGTTTCCTGGCTTCGGCCCGGGGGTTGGTTCCTGGGCACCACCGGGCACCGAGCCTGGACCGGGACCGATGAGGACTGGCTCGGCGGTGGGGTCGCGATGTGGTGGAGCCATGCGGACGCCGCCACGAGCCGCTCCTGGCTCGTGCGGGCCGGCCTTGACGTGGTCCACGAAGAGTTCGTGCCCGAGGGGAACAGTGGTCACGTCCTGTTCTGGGCTCGGCGAACCGCAGCGTGAGCAGGTGACGGAGCAACTGCGTCAGGACGAGGTTTCGGGCCGTTGCGGGGGTGCAGCGGATGTACTCCCCGCCGCTGGGGACCCGGCGGGCCCTCGCACCGGTCGAGATCGACGGCGTGCGGATCCCGTCGGACACCGAAGTGG
>NZ_JBHVIV010000149.1:0-11673 GCF_042799475.1 Kitasatospora sp. NPDC057692
CCCTTGAACAGCACCTGGCCGGAGGTCGCCGTCTCCAGGTGCATCAGCACCTTGGCGAGCGTCGACTTGCCGCAGCCGGACTCGCCGACGATGCCCAGCGTCTCGCCCTTCGCCAGCTCGAAGGAGACGCCGTCCACCGCCCGCACGGCGCCGACCTGCCGCTTGAAGACGATCCCCTGGGTCAGCGGGTAGTGCTTGACCAGGTCCTTGACCTCCAGGATGGGCTCAGCCATGGAGGGTCTCCTTCCAGAAGTGGCAGGCGCTCCGGCGGCCCGGCAGGTCGGCCCCCTCGGCGTCCAGCACCGGGACCAGGCGCGGGAGTTCGGTGCGGCAGACGTCCTGCGCCCGGTCGCAGCGCGGGTTGAACGCACAGCCGTCCGGGATCCGCAGCAGGCTCGGCGGCAGGCCCTGGATCGCGTACAGCTCCTGGCCCTTCTGGTCCAGCCGGGGGATCGAGTTGAGCAGGCCCCGGGTGTACGGATGGGCCGGGCGCGCGTAGAGGTCGTGCACGGGTGCGGTCTCCACGATCCGCCCCGCGTACATCACCGCGATCTTGTCGGCGACGTCCGCGACCACGCCCAGGTCGTGCGTGATCAGGATCAGGCCCATGTTGAACTCGGCCTGCAACTCGGCCAGCAGGTCCATCACCTGCGCCTGCACCGTGACGTCCAGCGCCGTGGTCGGCTCGTCCGCGATGATCAGGTCCGGCTCCAGTGCCAGCGCCATCGCGATCATAATGCGCTGGCGCATACCGCCCGAGAACTGGTGCGGGTAGTCGCCCACGCGCTGCCTGGCGGCGGGGATGCGCACCCGCTCCATCAGCTCGACGGCCTTCTCCCGGGCCTCCTTGCGGCCGGCGCCCTGGTGCACCCGGAACATCTCGCCGAGCTGGTAGCCGACGCTGAGCACGGGGTTGAGCGAGGAGAGCGCGTCCTGGAAGATCATCGCGATCTTGCGCCCGCGCACCGCCCGCCGGGCCTTGGCGCTCATGGTGAGCAGGTCCTCGCCCCGGAACCGGATCGAGCCGGCGGTGATCCGCCCCGGCGGCATGTCCAGGATGCCCATGATCGCCTGCGCGGTCACCGACTTGCCGGAGCCGGACTCGCCGAGCACCGCCAGCGTCTCCCCCGCCGCCACCGAGTAGCTCACCCCGTTGACGGCCTTGGCGACGCCGTCCCGGGTGTGGAACTCGATGTGCAGGTCGTCGACCTCCAGCAGCGGGGTGCCGGGTGCCAGGCTCTCCCGGCGCGCGCCCAGCACCTCCACCGCGTCCCGGCCAGCGCCGGAGCCGTCCTTCGCCGGTTGGGTCATGTCAGTCATGGTCCGCGGCCCTCCTCAGCGCAGCTTCGGGTCGAGGGCGTCGCGCACCGCGTCGCCGAGCATGATGAACGCCAGTACGGTGACGCTCAGCACGGCGGCCGGGAAGAGCAGCACGTGCGGGGAGTTCAGGAAGCGGGACTGGGCGTCGCTGATCATCAGGCCCCAGGAGATCGCCGGGGACTGGATGCCGATGCCCAGGTAGGACAGCGCGGCCTCGGCGCCGATGTAGACGCCCAGGTTGATGGTGGAGACCACGATCACCGGGGCGACGGCGTTCGGCAGGATGTGCCGGCTGACGATCCGCCCGGTGCCGGCGCCGAGTGCCCGGGCCGCCACCACGTAGTCGTTGTGCTTGTTGGACAGCACCGCCGAGCGCATCAGCCGGTAGATCTGCGGCCAGCCGAGCACGGCCATCACCGCGGAGACCGTCCAGGCGTTGCCCTTGCCCCAGGTCGACATGATCAGCATGCCGCCGAGCAGCAGCGGGATGGCGAAGAAGATCTCGGTGACGCGGGAGAGCACACTGTCGCCGACGCCGCCGATCCAACCGGCCCACAGGCCCAGGGAGCCGCCGACCAGCACCACCAGGGTGGTGGTCACCAGGCCGACGATGATCGAGTTGCGGGCGCCCCAGACGGTGCGGGTGTAGATGTCGCAGCCCTGGACGTCGAAGCCGAACCAGTGGTCGGCGCTGGGCCGCTTCAGCGAGTCGGTCAGATTGCAGAAGCCGCCGGAGCGCGGGTCGGCGTCGGTGAACAGCTGCGGCACGACCGCGAGCAGCACCATGAACACCACCAGGAACCCGCCGATCAGGAACAGCGGGTTGCGCCGCAGGTCCGCCCATGCGTCGCTCCAGAGGCTGGCGACCCGCTCGCTGCCCCTGCCGTCCTTGGCCGGGCCGTTCGCGGTGAGCGGGCCGGCCTCGGTGGCCGGTCCGTCCGCCGCGGCGCCGCGGGCCTGCCGGGGGATCGCCCCGCTGGCGTTCTCGTCCTTCGTCGGCTCACTCATAGCGGATCCTCGGGTCCAGGACGGCGTACAGCAGGTCCACCACCAGGTTGGCGAACAGGTAGACCATCACCAGGGCGCTCACGATGCCCACGACGATGGTGCGTTCCCGCAGGTAGACGGACTGGAAGAGCTGGTGTCCGACGCCGGGGATGTTGAAGATGCCCTCGGTGATGACCGCGCCGCCCATGAGGCCGCCGAGGTCCATGCCCAGGAAGGTCACGATCGGGATCAGCGCGTTGCGCAGCCCGTGCCGGACCACCACCCGCAGCGGGCTGAGCCCCTTGGCGACCGCCGTCCGGACGTAGTCCGCCCGCATGACCTCGATCAGGCTGGTCCGGGTGAGCCGGGCCACGTACGCCAGGGAGGTCGAGGCGAGGACGTAGCCGGGCAGCAGGTAGGACCGGAAGCCGGCCTCCTCGTTGAAGGAGACCGGGAAGAAGTCGATGCCGTAGTCGGTGTTGAGCTTCACCCCGAGGAGCAGCTGGAGCACGAAGCCGATCACGAAGACCGGGATCGAGATGACCATCAGGGTCGAGATCAGCACCACGTTGTCGATGAACCTGCCGCGCCGCAGGGCGGCGATGACACCGGCGGTGACGCCCACCACCATCTCGATGGCGAGTGCGACGAACGCCAGGTTGATGGTGTACGGGAAGGCCCGCTGCATCACGTCGACGACCTGGTTGCCGCGGTAGTCCTCACCGAAGTCGCCCTTGAACAGACCGGTGAGGTAGTCCCAGTACTGGATGAAGAACGGGTCGTCCAGGTGGTAGCGGTCCCGCAGGACCTGGACGACGGCGGGGTCCTGCCGCTTCTCACCGGCCAGTGCCGTGATGGGGTCGCCGGGCAGCAGGAAGACCAGTGCGTAGATCAGGAACGTCGCGCCGAGGATCACAGGTATGGCCTGGATGATCCGGCGGACCACATAGCGGCCCATGCGGTCTCCTCGTGATCGGGGCACGCCGGAGCCGGGCGGCGCGGGGGTTGCCCGCGCCGCCCGTCAGGGCGTACCGGTCGGACTGGGGGACGGTCAGGCGAGCTCGACGTTGGCCAGGTCGATGCGGTTCTGGGCGTCCACGACCACGTTCTTGACGGTCTTGGTGTAGGCGGCCGAGGTCATGTAGGTGTAGACCGGGATGTACGGCAGGTCCTTGATGAGGACGTCGTCGGCCTGCTGGTACAGCTTCAGGCCCTCCTCCTGGCTCTTCGCCTGGTCCGCCTGCGCCAGCAGCGACTCGAACTCCTCGTTGACGTAGCCGCCGTAGTTCGAGCCGTTCTCGATGGCGACCTTGGAGAAGATCGGCCGCAGGTAGTTCTCCATCGACGGGTAGTCCATCTGCCAGGCCATCCGGAAGGCACCGGAGAACTGCTTGGCGCCCAGCTCGTCGAGGATCTTGCCGAACTTCTCGAACGGCTTGAAGGTGACCTCGACGCCGAGGTTCTTCTTCAGCTGGTTGCCGACCGCCTCGATCCACTCCTTGTGGCCGCCGTCGGCGTTGTAGCCCAGCTCGATGGTGTTGTTCGGGACGCCGCCGGCCGTGGTGAAGAGCTCCTTGGCCTTGGCCGGGTCGAACTTCGCCGCGTCGCCCATGGCGCCCTTGCGGTAGCCCGGAATGATCGGGCTGATGAAGTCGTCGGCCGGGATGCGGGTGCCCGAGAAGATCTGCTTGGTGATCGACTCGCGGTCGATCGCCATCGAGATCGCCTTGCGGATCTCCGGCTTGCCGTAGGCGGCCGGGTTCGTCGCGATCGGGAAGCCGATGAAGCCGACGCCCGACTCCGGCTTGTAGATGTAGCGGTCGCCGAATTCCTGGGCGACGGTCGCCATCGCCGAGATCGGGAGCTTGTTGGTGATCTGGATGTTGTTGGCCCGGAGATCGTTGTAGGCCGTTTCCAGCTTGTCGTAAATCTTGAAGGTGACGGAATCCAGCTTGGCCTTTCCGTCCGACTCCGGGAAGTTCTCGTAGCGCTTGATCTTGATCTGCTGGTTGTGCTCCCACTTGCCGTCCATCTGGAACGGGCCGTTGCCGATGGGGAGCTCCTCGAAGGCCTTCCGGTCCTGGAAGAACGCCTTCGGCAGCGGGTAGAAGGCGGTGTAGCCCAGCATGACCTTGAACTGCGAGAACGGGGCGCTGAGGGTGACCGTGAAGGTCTTGTCGTCGACGACCTTGAGGCCCTTGAGCTTGTCGGTGGCCGGCTTCTTGTCCTTGCCCGGCGAGAGCTCCTCGGAGCCCTCGATCTTGGCGAAGAACGGCAGGCCCTCGGCCGCGTTGTCCTGGTTCGCGCCCCAGTTCCAGGCGTCGACGAAGGACTGGGCGGTGACCTTCTCACCGTTGTGGAAGGTGTAGCCGTCCTTGAGCTTGACCGTCCAGACCTTGCTGTCCGGGGACTCGATCGACTCGGCGACGCGCAGCTTCGGCTCGTTGGTCTTGCGGTCGTACTCGACCAGGCCGGCGAAGACCTGGGCGAGCACCTGGGCGCCCTCGGACTCCGCGGTGTTCTGCGGGACCAGCCCGTGCTGCGGCTCACCCGACTGGATGCTGATCGAGCCGCCCTTCTTGCCCGACCCGTTCGCCCCGTCCGAGGACTTCTTGTCACTGCCGGTGCTGCAGGCGGAGATCGCCAGCGCGGTACACGCCGCCAGCGCGGTCCAACGCATCGTCTTGGTGAGCCTCATTCAACTGCTCCTCGATTTAGGGGCTTACGAACGAACGGCGCCCCGTCACTCGGTGTACCGGGCACGACGGGGGTCGACATCTCAGGGCCGATCCGCACAGCTGGCGAGGTGACCACTGATACGCGCAGAGCAACTATCGATCAACCGACCCCTTCGGTGGAATCGCCGTCACATCTCTTTTCAATTACGGGCCGGGACCAACCCGTGACAATACTCGGCAATTCCGCCATTTCGCGCACGGAATCGTCAATTCCGCTTTCCGGATAACGGACCGGTGGCACCGGTATTCGAGCATTTACGAAGCGTAATGATCTATTCGGGCGAACGGCCGTCCGACCCCGCCGGAATTACCGCTGGTCGGCGGGTGGACAACAGAGGAGCGCGCCCTCCCTGAGGAGGACGCGCTCCGTGACGGGGCCGGGCCCCGGTGTCAACCGCTTTCCGGCCCGCCCCCGGCCTGGTCGTCCTCGGCCCGGCCTCCCCCGGCCTCGTCGCCTCCGGCCCGGTCCCCCCCGGCCTCGTCGCGTTCGGCCGCGAAGTGGCAGGCCGACTCATGGGCGGCCGCTCCGCTCAGCCAGCCCGGCACCGCCAGCAGCGGGACCTCCACCGCGCACCGCTCCTGCGCCTTCCAGCAGCGGGTGCGGAAGCGGCAACCGGACGGCGGGTTGGCCGGCGAGGGCACGTCACCCGTCAGCACGATCCGGTCCCGGCTCTCGCGCGCCGTCGGGTCGGGCACCGGGACGGCCGAGAGCAGCGCCTGGGTGTACGGGTGGGTGGCGTGGTCGTAGATCTCCCGGTCGCTGCCGATCTCCACCAGTTTGCCGAGGTACATCACGCCGACCCGGTCGGAGATGTGCCGGACGATCGAGAGGTCGTGGGCGATGAACATGTACGAGAGGTTGAACTCGCCCTGGAGCTGCTCCAGCAGGTTGATCACCTGCGCCTGCACCGAGACGTCCAGCGCGGAGACCGGCTCGTCGCAGATGATGATCTCCGGCTTGAGCGCCAGGCCCCGGGCGATGCCGATGCGCTGGCGCTGGCCGCCGGAGAACTGGTGCGGATAGCGGTTGATGTACTCCGGGTTCAGGCCGACGACGTCCAGCAGGTCCTGCACCGCCTTGCGGCGGTCGCCCTTGGGAGCCACCTCGGGGTGGATCTCGAAGGGCTCGCCGATGATGTCGCCGACCGTCATCCGCGGGTTCAGCGAGGTGTACGGGTCCTGGAACACCATCTGGATGTTCCGCCGCACCGCCTTCAGCGCCGACCCGGAGAGCCGCGAGATCTCCTCGCCCTTGTAGCGCACCGAGCCGCCGGTGGCCGGCTCCAGGTTCATCAGCACCTTGGCGAGCGTCGACTTGCCGCAGCCCGACTCGCCGACGATGCCCAGCGTCTCCCCCTGCATGAGGTCGAAGGAGACCCCGTCGACCGCCTTCACCGCGCCGACCTGCTTCTTGAACAGGACGCCCTTGGTCAGCGGGAAGTGCTTGACCAGGTCGCGGACTTCGAGGATCGGCTCGCCGCGCGCCACCTCCTGCTCGAAGGCGGCCTCCGCCGGCGACTCGACCGTGCCGGGCCCGTCAGCGGTCATGGAGGGTCTCCTTCCAGAAGAAGCAGGCGCTGCCCCGCCCGGCCAGCTCGGTGCCGTCGTCCTCGGTGACCGGGAACAGCTCCGGCACCTGCTGCCGGCAGATGTCCTGGGCGCGCGGGCAGCGCGGGTTGAACGCGCAGCCCGGCGGGATCCGCAGCAGGTTCGGCGGCAGGCCCTTGATCGCGTACAGCTCCTGGCCCTTCTGGTCCAGGCGCGGGATCGAGTCCAGCAGCCCGCGGGTGTACGGGTGGGCCGGGCGCGCGTACAGCTCGTGCACGGGTGCCGTCTCCACGATCCGGCCCGCGTACATCACCGCGATCTTGTCGGCGACGTCCGCGACCACGCCCAGGTCGTGCGTGATGAGGATCAGCCCCATGTGGTACTCGGCCTGCAGTTCGGCGAGCAGGTCCATCACCTGGGCCTGGACGGTGACGTCCAGCGCCGTGGTCGGCTCGTCCGCGATGATCAGGTCCGGCTCCAGTGCCAGCGCCATCGCGATCATGATGCGCTGGCGCATACCGCCGGAGAACTGGTGCGGGTAGTCGTTGACCCGCTGCTTGGCGGCGGGGATGCGCACCCGGTCCATCAGCTCGACGGCCTTCTCCTTGGCCGCCTTGCGCGAGCTGCCCTGGTGGGCGCGGAACATCTCGCCGAGCTGGAAGCCCACGCTGAGGACCGGGTTCAGCGAGGAGAGCGCGTCCTGGAAGATCATCGCGATCTTCTGGCCGCGGACCTTCCGCCGCTGTTCCTTGTCCATCTTCAGCATGTCCTGGCCGCGGAAGCGGATCTCGCCCCGGGGGATGCGGGCCGGCGGCATGTCCAGGATGCCCATGATCGCCTGTGCGGTCACCGACTTGCCGGAGCCGGACTCGCCGAGCACCGCCAGCGTCTCCCCGGCCCGGACGCTGTAGTTGACCCCGTTGACCGCCCGCGCCACCCCGTCCCGGGTGACGAACTCGACGTGCAGGTCCCGGACGTCGAGCAGCGGCCCCTCGTAGGGCGCCTCCCGCCGGGTCTGGCCGCTATCGACTGCTGTGGTCACGATGCGTCCCCTCGCTCAGCGCAGCTTCGGGTCGAGGGCGTCGCGCACCGCGTCGCCCAGCATGATGAAGGCCAGCACGGTGATGGAGAGCGCGGCGGCCGGGAAGAACAGGACGAACGGGGCGGTCCGGATCACCTTCTGGGCCGAGGAGATGTCGATGCCCCAGGAGATGGTCGGGTCCTGCAGACCGATGCCGAGGAAGCTCAGCGTCGCCTCGGTCGCGATGTAGCCGCCCAGCGCGATGGTCGCCACCACGATCACCGGGGCGACCGCGTTCGGCAGGATGTGGCGGAACATCAGCCGGCCGGTGCCGGCGCCGAGCGCCTTCCCGGCCACCACGAAGTCGGACTGCTTGACCGTCAGCACCGCGCCGCGCATGACGCGGGCGATCTGGGTCCAGCCCAGCACGCCCAGCGCGACCACCACCGTCCACACCGTGCGGACGGAGAAGGCGTTCAGCAGCACCAGCGCACCGAGCAGCAGCGGGATGCCGAAGAAGATGTCGATGATCCGGGAGAGCACCGCGTCCACCGTGCCGCCGAAGTAGCCGGCCACCATGCCGGTCAGCCCGCCGAGCACGGTGACCGTGGCGGTCACGAAGATGCCGACGGTGATCGAGGCCCGGGCGCCGTACACCACCCGGGCGTAGATCGAGCGGCCCTGGCCGTCGTAGCCGAACCAGCCCGCGCCGAAGAAGTCCGTCCAGTCCGGCCGCTTCAGGTAGTTGTTGACCAGGTCGGCCTTGCGCGGGTCGGCGTCGGTGAACGCCCCGGGGAAGATCGCCATCACGATCAGCAGGATGATCAGCACCGCCGAGATCAGGAAGATCGGCCGCCGCCGCAGGTCCCGCCAGGCGTCCCCCCAGAGGCTGCGGGCCTCCTCCCGCTTGCCCGGGTCGGGCTCGACCAGGGTCTCCTGCTCGACCGCCATGCCCTGTTCGCCGGCGTAGTCCAAGTGGTCGACCCCCGGCTTGGGATGCGGCTCGAAGGAGTTCTCGTCATGGACGTCAGGCATAGCGGATCCTCGGGTCCAGGACCGCGTAGAGCAGGTCGACGACGAGGGAGGCCACCAGGTAGACGATCACCAGCACGGTGACGATGCCGACCACGGTCGGCCCCTCCTTCTGGTTGATCGCCCGGTAGAGGACGTTGCCGACCCCCTGCACGTTGAAGATGCCCTCGGTGACGATCGCGCCGCCCATCAGCGCGCCGAGGTCGGTGCCCAGGAAGGTGACCACCGGGATCAGCGAGTTGCGCAGCAGGTGGCGGGAGACGATGGTGCGCCGGGGCAGGCCCTTGGCCACCGCGGTGCGCATGTAGTCGGCCCGCAGGTTCTCGCCGATCGAGGTGCGGGTGAGCCGGGCGACGTAGGCCAGTGACAGCGAGCCCAGCACGATCGCCGGGAGGATGAGCTGCGAGAGGTCCTTGGAGTCCTGGACCGTCGGGGTGACCCAGCCCAGGTTGGTCGCGAAGACCGTCTGGGCGATGTACGCCAGGACGAAGACCGGGATCGAGATCACCAGCAGGGTGAGGATCAGCACCAGGGTGTCCTGCAGGCTGCCGCGCTTCAGTCCGGAGACCAGGCCCAGCAGCAGCCCGAAGATCATCTCGAAGGCGAAGGCCAGCAGGGCCAGCCGGATGGTCACCGGGAAGGCGTCCGCCATGATGTCGGAGACCGGCCGGCCGGTGAAGCTGGTGCCGAAGTCCCCCTGGAAGAGGTTCCCCATGTAGTGCAGGTACTGCTTCCAGATCGGCTGGTCCAGGTAGTACTTGTGCTTGAGGTTGGCGACCACGGCGGGGTCCGCGGCCTTCTCCCCGAACAGGGCCGAGACCGGGTCGCCCGGCAGCGTGTAGACCATCAGGAAGATCAGCAGGGTGGTGCCGAAGAACACCGGGATCATCTGCAGCACCCGCCGCAGGACGTAACTGCCCATTCGAGCCTCCTTCCTGGAGACGTGATCAAGTGCCCGGGCCCCGCCCTCCGTGCGGGAAGGACGGGGCCGGCGCGGGGGACCAGGGGCGTTGACGGCGCCCGGTCAGCCCTTGACCTCGACCTGGGTCCAGGCCGGGTTGCCGAAGGAGTCGAACGCGACGTTCTGGACCTTGGTGGAGTAGCCCGAGTTGGTGCGGTAGTACCAGAGCGGGATGGCCGGCATGCCCTGGGCCAGTACGGCCTCGGCCTGCTGGTAGCCGGTCACCGTGTCGTTCACGCTGGGAGCCGCGTCGGCCTGGTCGGCGAGCTGGTCGAACTGCGGGTCGCTGTAGCCGAAGTCGTTGGACGCGGCGCCGGTGCGGTAGACGTCGGCGAGGAAGTTGGCGTTCAGCGGGTAGTCCTGCACCCAGCCGGTGCGGAAGGCGCCGTTGATCTGGTGGCCGGTGATCGCCGCGCGGGCCGTCTTGAAGTCCGGCTTCGGGTCGCCGACGCAGTCCACACCGGTGTTCTGCCGGATCGAGTTGCAGACCGCGTCGACCCACTCCTTGTGGCCGCCGTCCGCGTTGTAGGTGATGAGGATCTTGTTGTTGGGGACGCCGCCGCCCTCGGCGATCAGCTGCTTGGCCTTGGCCGGGTCGAAGGTGCAGTTGTCGCCGCACTGGCCGCTCTTGTATCCCTCGACGCCCTCGGCGACCCAGGCGGTGGCCGGCTTGCGGGAGCCCTGCAGCACCGTCTTGGTGATGGTGTCGCGGTCGATCGCCATCGACAGGCCCTGGCGCACCTTCGCCTTCTCCGGCGGGGCCCAGTCGGCCTGGTAGAGCGTGAAGCCGATGTTCTGGATGGCGCCCTGCGGGGCGTCGATCGCCCGGTCGCCCAGGTCGCTCTTGTAGGTGGCCAGGGCCGAGGGCGGCACCTGGTCCATCACGTCCAGGTTGTTGGACTGGAGGTCGGCGTAGGCCGCCTCGGCCGTGCTGTACATCTTGAAGACGATGCCGCCGTTCTTCGGCTTGTCCACGCCCTGGTAGTCCGGGAAGGCCTTGGTGACCACCTGCTGGTTGTGGTCCCAGCTGACGAACTGGTAGGCGCCGTTGCCGACCGGCTTCTGCCCGTACCCGGTGGGGTCGTTGTAGAAGGCGTCCGGCAGCGGGGAGAAGGCGATGTAGCCGAGCTTGTACTCGAAGTACGAGACCTTGTGGCTCAGCTTGACGGTGAAGTGCAGGTCGTCCGTGACGGTCAGCCCGGACATCTTGGTCGTGGTCGGCTGGCCGCTCTCCGGGTGGACGTCCTGGTAGCCCTCGATGTCGGAGAACCAGGAGCTGTTGATCTGGTTGTTGGTGGCGGTGGCGCCCCAGTTCCAGGCGTCCACGAAGTTCTTGGCGTGCACCGGGGTGCCGTCGTGGAACTTCCAGCCGTCCTTCAGGGTGATCGTGAAGGTCTGCGAGTCACTGGTGTCGATCGTGTCCGCGACCTGCATCCGGATCTTCGCGTTCGACGGGTCGTAGTCGACCAGGCCCTTGAACAGGTTCTGCAGGATGCGCCCGCCGCCGGTCTCGTTGGCGTTGGCCGGTTGCAGCGCGTTCTGCGGCTCGCTGCTCTGGTAACTGAAGGTCTTGCTGTTGTCCGACGAGCCGCTGCTGCCGCCCCCGTCGCTGCTGCTGCTGCATCCACTGGCCACCAGGGCCACGGACGTCGCTGCGGCGAGGACCCATCGAGCACGGGTGGCCACGGGCATGGAGGTCCCTCCTCAAGGTGTGTGACGCATCACACCCCATGAGAAGCTCGGCCGCCCGGCGGCGCGAGTGCGGTACCCCCGGACGGGTGCACCCGCCGCGACGGCCGTTGACGCCCCGACAGGCCCCGCGCGCGAACGCCGGAGGGGCCCGCGCCGCGAACGGCAGCGGGCCCCTCCGGGCGGGAACGGGCGGGCGGTCAGGCCGCGGCCGTCTCCCGGACGGCGGCGAAGTGGCACGCCGACTGGTGCTTGGCCGGGCCGCTCAGCACCTCGGGCACCGCCAGCAGCGGGACCTCGGTCGAGCAGCGCTCCTCCGCCTTCCAGCAGCGGGTGCGGAAGCGGCAGCCGGACGGCGGGTTGGCCGGCGACGGGAT